>NZ_JBHXRD010000004.1:0-168007 GCF_042717325.1 Streptomyces sp. NPDC058637
GTGCGGGTTCGGAAGAACCCGCACCACCCGTCGGCCGTTTCCGGCGTGGTGGCGGTCAGTCACCGACACGGAGTACGAGTTCGCCGCGGGTGAGGGCCCGACGTGCCGCGCCGCCTCGGCCGCTTTCTCGCGCTACCGGGTCGGGGCGGCGTCGTGGTCGTGCCGGGACCGCTCCACCTCGCCCAGGTCGGCGGTGGCCCATTCCGACAGGTGGGCGGACAGCGGCGCGGGACTGCGGCCGAGCTCACTGATCTCGTACCCGACCCGGGGCGGGATCTCCGCTTGATTCGTGCGCACGACCAGGCCGTCGCGCTCCAGCTGCCGCAGCCGCTGGGTGAGCACCTTCGGGGTGATCCGGGCGATGCGCCGCTCCAGCTCGCCGAACCGCTGGCGGCCGTAGGCGTGCAGGTGGCCCAGGGTAACGGTGTCGTCCACCGGCTGAAGGGATGTCCACGACCGGGGAGATGGGGCAGGCCTGCTCGGGATCGCCCTGCGCGTGGCCCCCTGCCGGGGAGACCGTGGGGGCTGCCGGATCGGCCACGCGAGTTCCCTTCGGCACAGTCACTTTCCTGTAGGTACCTGCCATACCGACGGTGTCAGCGTCCCCGGTTCGGAGCGGGGGGCACCCTCCTGCGACGTTCCCGCCGTATCGGCGGGGGCAACCACGCGGTGCGACAGGGGAGTTGTTCATGATCGTCGTAACGAATGCAACGGGGAACGTCGGCCGGCCCCTCGTGCGGGCGCCGGCAGGGGCGGGCGAGCGGGTGACGGCGGTGTCCCGAGGGATGCCGGACGCGGCCCTTCCGGACGGTGTCCGCCACCGGCGGGCGGACCTCACCGAGCCGGATGGCCTGCGTGACGTGTTCGACGGCGCCGACGCGCGGGCCCTGTGCGGGACGGGCACGCCGGGAAGGCCTACGAGCGGACCGGCCCCGCCCTCACCACGCCCCGGGAACGGGCCGCGGCGATCGGGTAGGCGCTCGGCGAGCCGGTCCGCTTCGTCGAGCAGACCCGGGAGCAGGCCCGTGCGCAGATGCCGGCGTTCATGCCCGAGCCGGTGGCCGGGACCACCCTCGCGATCCTCGGCGATCCCACCCCGGCGGAGCGGCGCGTCAGCCCCGACATCGAGCGGGTACCGGGCCGCGCGCCGGGTACCTTCGCCGGCCGGGCCCGGCGCAATGCCGTCACGTTCCGGTAGATTCCGCCGCTGTGCCTCCCGGTCCGGCACCGGGGCGACTGGTCACGTACAGGTTCGTCGACCATACTGCCCGCCGTGGAGCAGCGTATAGATTCCAACACGAAACCCGAGTTCGCCGCGGGCACAGACCCGGCGTACATCCCCGGCCTGACGGCCCCTGCACCCGCGCGGACGGAGGGGCAAGCGGAGAAGGCGCCGGAGGACGCCGAGGTGTCCGGCGCGACCGTCGGGGACGACGTGACGGCTGCGGCCGACGACGCCGGGGCGGACGCGGTGCGGGATGCCGAGAAGGCGGACGCGACGCCGGACGCCGAGGAGGAGCCCGCCACCTCCGCGTCGCGCGAGGGTGGCGCCGAGGAGGCGGACGGCCCTGTCTTCGAGGTCAGCGACCGGCGCGGATCCATCAGGGTGGACCGGGACGGTGTCCGGTTCACGCTGGACGACCAGGAGGCGGAGTTCGACTGGGCCGAGATCGGCGCCGTCGAGGTCAAGACGGCCCGCTTCGGGCGCCGGTTCACCGTCACGGTGCACGTGTCGAGCCGCCGGTGGTTCAACGCCGAGGTCGAGGCGGAGGCCCGGAGCAGTCTCAAGGAGTGGGCGGCGGACCTCGACGCGGCGCTGGACGCCTACTTCGAAGAGGACTGATCCGGGATACGGCGCCGTGGCGTGCCGTGTGCCGGGCGGGTGAACCCCGGCACACGGCACGGCTTCGCCGTGCGCTCAGCCGGCGGTGGCCCCGTCGAGCACCACCGACCGGGTGAGATGGCGGGGGAGGTCCGGGTCGAGGCCACGGGCCGCCGCGCGGGCGATCGCCAGCCGCTGGACCCGGACCAGGTCGGCCAGCGGGTCCAGGCCGCTCTCCACCCAGCGGGCGCCGGTCGCCCGCACCTGCTCCGCGAGACCCTTGGGCGCGGGGCCGAACATCCAGGTCGCCGTCCCGGCCGTGGCGATGCTGATGGGGCCGTGGCGGTACTCCATCGCCGGATAGGACTCGGTCCAGGACAGGGACGCCTCCTTCATCTTCAGCGCCGCCTCGTTGGCGAGCCCGACCGTCCAGCCCCGGCCCAGGAAGCTGAACTGGGCGCATTCCAGCAGCCCTTCGGGCAGCGGTTCCGCCAGCGCGGCCTCCGCGTCCCGTACGACGTCCTCGGTGTGCAGCCCGAGATGGGCGCGGAACAGGGTGAGCGCGGTCGTGGCGAACCGCGTCTGCACGACGGACCGTTCGTCGGCGAAGTCCAGGACGACCACCTCGTCGGCCGCCGCCATCACGGCCGTCCGCGGGTCCGCCGTCACCGCGACCGTGCGGGTGGTGCCCCGCAGCCGGGTCAGCAGGTCGAGCACCTCGGTCGTGGTGCCCGACCGGGTCAGGGCCACGACCCGGTCGTACGAGCGGCCGACGGGGAACTCCGACGCGGCGAAGGCGTCCGACTCGCCCTGCCCGGACCCCTCGCGGAGCGAGGCGTAGGCCTGAGCCATGTAGTACGACGTACCGCAGCCGACGACGGCGATGCGCTCACCCGTGGCGGGCAGGACCTCGGACCGGTCGGCGGCGACCTCCGCGGCGCGACGCCAGCACTCGGGCTGGCCGGCTGTCTCGGTTTCGACATGGGACATGTCCGCACTCCGCTTCCGCTGCTGTTCGCACCTGGGCTGGCTGGGTGAAATCGGCACCTGTTTGCTCAATTCTGCATGTTACATGGGTCAATCGAGCAAGAACAAGCATTCGACTCACGTCTTGAGCGTCACAGGGGCGACTGTTTTCAGCCATGCTCAGCGGGTAGTCGGCGTGGTGGGGTTCCGTCGCTTCCGTGCGGGTATCTGTCGTGTGGCTCGGTTCGGGCGGGTGATATCTCGTCATTGTCCGGAAAGCCCTCTCTGTGAGTGCGCCGTGACGACCCCGGACGGTCACCCCCGTGCGACGGGGGGCTGAAGTGAGGGGCGATTTCACGTCAATGGCCACATGAGTTGGCTGAGTTCGAACGCGCGGCCGGATCGTGGTCGGCATAATCGCCCCATGTCGATCACGGGTGGGGCCATCGTCGACCTCCGCACGGACCTGTACGCCTGGCTGCCGCCCAGGCGGGGCTGGGGGCTGGCCAACTGCGGGCTCCTCGTGTCACCGCGCGGCGCGCTGTGGATCGACACCCCGTACGACCCCTTGCTGGCCGGACAGTTCCTGGTCGAGAGCGAGAAGCTGCTGCCCGACGGCGTGAACGTCGACCGGGTGATCGTCACGCACGCCAACGGGGACCACTTCTGGGGTGCCGGGGTGCTGCCGGACGCGGAGATCATCGCGACCCGGGAGGCCAAGGAGCACATGCACTACGAACCCACCCCGCGGCAGCAGCACGCCCTGGTGGCCGACGGAGATCCGGCCACCCCCCTCGGTGCCTACCTGGGCCGACACTTCGGGGACTTCGACTGGTCGGCCACCGAGCCGGTGCACCCGACGACGTACTTCACCGGAGAGCTCGAACTGACCCTGGGCGACTACGCGGTCCAGGTGTCGGCCCTGCCGCCCGCGCACACCACGGGTGACTTGATCGTGTACCTGCCCACACAGCGCACGGTGTTCAGCGGCGACGTCATCTTCTCCTCCACCCCGGAGCAGCCGGGGGACCACCCGGTGCACTGGGCCGGCCCGCTGGACAACGTCATCGACGCCTGCGAGCGCGTACTGGCCACCGGCGCCGAGGTGATCGTGCCCGGCCACGGCCCGGTGCTCGGCCCGGACGGGGTACGGGACCACATCGGCTACCTCTCCTACGTGCGCGAGCGCGCCCATGCCCTCCACGCGGCAGGTGTGCCGGTACCCGAGGCGGCCCGCCGGGTGGTCCGGGAGGGGCGCTACCCCGCACTGGGACTGCCCGAACGGCTGGTGGTGACCATCGGCAGCGAATACCGGCACCTCGACGGCTCGGCGCTCCCCGGTGTCCTGCGGGTGATGTCCGAGGTCGCGGCGTTCGCGCAGGAGACCGAGGCGTCCTGTACGGGCGGTGGACCGGAGTGACGGCTGACCGGAGCGACAGACGGACACCCCGCCGCCCCGCGGTGTGCACACCGTGCCCGACAACAGAGACGCGGTGACGCCGTGCTGGGATGGATCGTCGCCCTGGTCGCCTTCGTGGCGGCGATATGGGCCACCGTACAGACCGACCGGGCCCGGAAGGACGCCTACGGGGCCGCGGCCCGCGCCGAGCTGACCGACCGCCAGCTGAAGGCGGCCGAGGCCCGCACGCTCGCCCTCACCGAGGAGATACGCCAGCTCGGCGAGAAGCGGATCCCCGCCGCGGCGACCGCACTCTCGCACCGGGCCGCACCCGTGCCCGGCCTGCGGGAGGCCGCCGGCATCGAGGGCGAGGCCGCACGCCTGCTGACGGAGGCCGTACAGGCCGCCGGCACGGCTGTCCTGGAGGAACGCCGACGGGTCGACGCGGCGGCCAGGTCGGCCATGCGCGGAACCTCGGCCAAGATCCAGTCGCTGCTCAACCAATCCCAGCACCTGCTGCAGGAACTTCAGCACGAGTACGACGACCCACGGATCCTGCAGCTCGACTTCCGCAACGAGCTGGCCCTGCGCCGCACGCAGGCCACCGCCGTGCTCTGCGACGCCTGGCCCGGACTCGCCCGGCAGAACTCCTCGCTCGTCGAGGTCGTGCTCGGCGCCCAGTCCAGGGTCGCGGGGTACGAGCGGATCAAGGTCGCCAACCATCTGCGCCAGGAACGCCTCGCCCTGGTCGCCCGGGCCGCCGAACCCTTCGCGATCGCGCTCGCGGAGCTGCTGGCCAACGCCGCCGCGTACTCGCACCCGGACACCGAGGTACCGGTGACGGTCCAGCAGACCGCGGGGCGCGGCGCCCTGGTCCTGGTCGACGACGCCGGCATCGGCATGGACGGCGACGCCCTCAAACGGGCCCGCGCGCTCCTGGCCGGACCCGACGAGGTGCTGCTCACCGAGCTGGGGGATCCGCCGCAGACCGGATTCGCCGTGGTGGGGCGGCTCGTCGCACGGTACGGCTTCAGCTGCCACATCGAGTCCTCCCCGTACGGGGGCATGCGCGCGATGCTCCGTATCCCGGCCCATCTGCTGACGGTGATGGACGACGACCGAACCCTGTCCGTGCTCGCGCCGCAGCCCGTGCACGCGCGCGGTGTCGCACCCGCCGGTACGGAGGTCCCCCGGAGCGGCGGTTCAGGGACTCCCGAGCCCGAGGGGACGGCCGGTCCCGCCGCGACCGAGCCCCCGCCGGACGACGTACCGGCCGGTCCCGTCGCAGGGCTTCCCAGCCGGCGCCGCAGGACCCGCCGGGCACCCGCAGCAGCTCCGGCCGCCTCCCGCGAGGAGGCCGACGAGCCCGTGGACCGTACGCCCGAACAGGCCGGGGCCTCCTGGGCGGCCCTTCAGGAAGGCACCCTCAGCGGCAGGAAGGCACCGGGCGGGGACGCGCCCGGCGGAGGCGTCCCCACGCCCCCGGCATCTTCATCGGACGACCAAGGAGACGAGACGTGAGCACCACCCCCACCACCGGTGACCTCGCCTGGGTGCTGACCCCGCTGCTGGAGCTCCCCGGTGTGCAGCACGCCGTGGTCGCCACCGGTGACGGTCTCGTCGAAGGCGCCTCGCCCGGCCTGGACCGCGCGTCCGCCGAGCGGGTCGCGGCGATGACGGCCACCCTGCACGCGTCGGCCCGCGCCTTCACCACCGCATTCACGGAGGCCGAGTCGCCCCGCCTGGCCCAGACGGTCGTGGAGTCCGACCTGGGCTTCGCCATCGTCGTACCCGCGGGCAGGAACACCACCCTGGCCCTGTTCGCGGCCCCCGACGCGCACCTGGGGAACATCGCCTACCAGATGCAGGTGCAGGTCACCGCGCTGACCCGGGCGATGCACGCCCCCACCCGCCAACCGGACGGTGCCGCCCGGCCATGACCCCCGGCCCAGGGCGCCGCCTGATTCCCGCGTACCTCGTCACCGGTGGCAGAACCACCCCCACCGGCCCCGCGCTCGACCGGCTCGCCGTGCTCATCCGTACGGATGGGCAACTGCCGCCGGACACCGGTGCGGAGCAGCGCAGACTGTGTGAACTCCTGGAACCGGGAGCCCTCACCGTCGTCGAGTGCGCCGCGCACCTGGACCTGCCGGTCAGCGCCACGGTCTTCCTGGCCACGGACCTCGTGGCCGCCGGACATCTGCACGCTCGACCACCGATACCCAGTGCCGGTGAGATCGACCGGTCGCTCGTCGAGAGGCTGCTCGTTGGACTCCGTTCCCTCCACTGACCGGGGCGGCATCGGCTATCTGCCGAGTGCCGCCGAGACCCTGATGAAACTCGTCGTCACGGGTCCCTTCGGCGTGGGCAAGACGACCCTGATCCGTACGCTGTCGGAGATCCCGACCCTGCACACGGAAGAGGCGATGACGCAGTCCAGCACGGGACTCGACGACACCGCCGGCCTTCCGGAGAAGACCACGACCACGGTAGCCGTCGACTTCGGCCGGCTGACCGTCCAGGACGACCTGGTGCTGTACATGTTCGGCACCCCCGGGCAGGAACGCTTCTTCCCGCTCTGGGCGGACATCGCGCGCGGCGCGCTCGGCGCCCTCGTCATGGTCGACACCCGCCGTCTGGAGGACTCCTTCTCCGTCATGGACATGGTCGAGGAACAGGGCCTGCCGTACGCCGTCGCCGTGAACCACTTCCCCGACGCCCCCGCCCACACGGACGAGGTGCTGCGCAAGCACCTCGACCTCGACCCACGGACCCCGCTGGTGCAGTGCGACGCACGCGAGCGACGCGGCAGCATCGATGCCCTGATCGCCCTCGCCGAGCACGCGCTGACCTGCCTGCCCCCGTCCCAGGACCCGTCATGACCCTGTCCGCGCCCTCGCCCCACGAGCCGCTCGCCCTGTACGGCCCCGACTTCGCCGCCGATCCGCACGGTCACTACCGCAGGCTGCGGGACCAGGGGCCGCTGGCCCGGGTCCGTGTCGCCCCGGGGATCGACGCGATGCTCGTCACGGACTACCAGGCGGCCGTCGACCTGCTGCGCGACACCGACACCTTCACCAAGGACCCGCGCGCCTGGCAGGCGGGCGTGCCCGCCGACTCACCCGTCCTGCCGGTGCTCGGCCACCGGCCCACCGCGCTGTTCACCGACGGCGCCGTCCACGCCCGTTACCGCGACGCCATCAACGACACCCTGGGCCTCATCGAACCGCACCTGCTGCGGGCCGAGGTCTCCCGGGTCGCCCAGCAGCTCATCGGCGAGTTCTCGGCCACCGGCACCGGTGACCTCATCGCCCAGTACGCCCGCAGGCTTCCCCTGCACGTCTTCACGGCGGCCTTCGGCGTGGCACCGCAGGACAGCCGGCGGATCGTCCTGGGCGTCGCGGGCATGATGGATCCGGCCGGGGGCGCGGCAGCCGCGTACGCCGACCTGGTCGGGGTCGTCACCGGCCTCGTCGCGGACCGCCGGGCCAGGCCCGGCCGCGACCTGACCACCTATCTGCTCGAACATCCGGCCGGCCTCGACGACGACGAGGCCGTGCGTCAGATCACACTCATCTTCAGCGCGGGCCACGACCCGACGACCAACCTGATAGGCAACGCGCTGCTGCGCATGCTCGGCGACACCCGGTACGGGGGCTCCGGCTCCCTGCACGGCGGTGCGACGACCGCGCAGGACGCGATCGCCGAGGTGCTGTGGCGCGACCCGCCGATCGCCAACCTCGGGGCGCACTACCCCCGGCACGACACCGAGTTCCACGGGGTGGCGCTGCGGGCGGGGCAGCTCCTCCTGGTCTCCTTCGCCGCGGCCAACACACAGTCGCTTTCCGCGGGTTCGGACTCCGCCGCGCGGTCCGGCGAGGGCGCCCATCTCGCCTGGTCGACCGGGCCGCACCGCTGCCCGGCGAAGCAGCCCGCCCTGCTGATGGCGATCACCGCGATCGAGCAGCTCACCAGCCAGCTCTGCGACCTGGAACTGGCCGTCGACGCCGCCGACCTGGTCTGGCGGCCCGGACCGTTCCACCGCGCCCCGGCCCACCTTCCGGTCCGTTTCACCCCGCTCGACACGCTCCCCGAACAGGACGTCCGCCGCGCGCGGCAGGATGCCGATCATGCTCCGGTCCGTGTCGGTGGTACGCCGAACGGGTGAGGGGCGAGAGAATTGCCCCATGGACAGCGAGCGCAGCCGGCGCACAGCCAACCGGCATACGGACGGGGTGGTTCTGTGAGCAGGTACGACAGGTACGACAGGTATGACGCCACCGACGAACAGTGGGAAGGGCTCGCCCAGGTCGTACCCCTGAGGGGGCGTAACGAATGGCCGTCCCGGGTCGACCACCGCGCGGCCCCGGCGCAGGAGAGCGCCGAGCAGCGCCGTCTGGTCGTCCTGCGGGTCCAGGTGTTCGCGGACGCCCGCGAGGTGGCCGAGTACCTGGTGGCGCAGATTCCGGTCCTGCTCGACCTGACCGGGGCCGAGAACGACGTGGCCAAGCGGATCCTGGACTTCAGCAGCGGCGTGGTCTTCGGGCTCGGCAGCGGGATGCACCGGGTCGACCGCAACGTCTTCCTGCTCGCCCCGGGGGGCATGGAGGTCGAGGGGGTCACGGCGGCGGGCGTACCTCAATCGTAGGAAGGTTGTGCGGGCGGAACGGTTCGCCGGTCGGGGGCGTGCGTACGGTCCGCTCATGACTGTGATCTCCACGGGGAGCACCACGACGCCGTCCGGTCGCGCGGACCGCCTCGCGGGTCCCGCCGGCCCTGTCCGCCCCGCCCGACCCGCCTGTCCCGTCGTCAGTGAACTCCGGCTCGCCGCCTTCGCCTCGCACCGCCGTGCCGTGATCCCGCTCGGCCCGCTCACCCTGCTCGCGGGGGTCAGCGGAACCGGTAAGTCGACCGCCCTGCGCGCGTACGAGGCGTTGGCGCGGCTGGCCGCCGGTGACCCGCTGGAGGACGTGTTCCCCGATCCGGCGGCCTGGGTGCCCGAACGGGCCGGGGCCGACGCGCAGGGCCGCCGGGGATTCAGGCTGGGCTGCACGGTGGAGGGACCGGCCGGGCCGGTGCGGCTGGACCTGGCCGTCCAGGCCGAGCCCACCCTCCGCATCGTCGGTGAGCGGCTGTCGGACGGCGCCGAGACCCTGCTGAGCACGGCGTTGCGGGATCCGGGCCGGTCGGCCGTCCAGGCGGCCTGGCACACCGCGGGGGCGGTCGCCGTGACCCGGGCCCCGTTCCCCGACGACCGGCTCGGCACGGCGCTGCTGCCGCTGCGGGTGGCGGGCACGACGGACGGGGAGCTGCGGGTGCTGGCCGCCGCCGAGCAGGTGGTGGTGGCCCTGCGGTCGGCCTTCGTCTGCGATCCGCAGCCGCGCGGGATGCGGGCGACGGTGCCGGTCGGTGAAGGGCGGCTGACGTCCAGCTGCGACAACCTCGCCGAGGTGCTGTACCGAACCCACAGTCAGTGCGCGCAGCGGCACGCCCGGCTGGTCGCCAGCGCGCGCACGGGGTGCGCGGGGCAGGTGACCGGGCTGACCGTCGAGCGGCTCGGGGACGGCACGGTGCAGGCCAGGACCGAACGCGGGCCGGGGCACAGCACCCCCCTGGGGCGCCTCGGTGACGGTGAGCTCCGCTATCTGGCCTTCGCCCTCGTTTTGCTGACGGGCCCTCATGTCCTGGTCGTTGACCCGGCGGCGGAGGTGCCTTCGGCGATGCAGGCGCTCACCGTACTGGCCGACGGGTTCGACCGGAGCCTGGACGTCCGGCAGGCGGGGGAGCTGCTCGCGCTGGCCGCGTCGATCTGCGCGTCCGGGCACATGCGTCTGCTGGCGACGGTCACGGAGGCGACCGCGGCGTCCGCCCGTGGGACGGAGGGCGTGACAGTGGTAGACCTGGCACCGTGACGGAACTGGATGTAGCGGGACTGCAGCGGCGGCTGGCCGAATTCGCGGCGGCACGGGACTGGGAGCCCTTCCACACCCCGAAGAACCTGGCTGTCGCGCTGAGCGTCGAGGCGTCCGAACTCGTGGAGATCTTCCAGTGGCTGACGCCGGAACAGTCGGCGCGGGTGATGGAGGACCCCGGCACGGCGCATCGCGTGGCGGACGAGGTCGCGGACGTCCTGGCCTATCTGCTGCAGTTCTGCGAGGTGTTGGGCGTCGACGCGCTGGTCGCGCTGGCCGCGAAGATCGAACGGAATGAGACGCGCTTTCCGGTGCCTGACCGCTCCGATTCACCGGATCGTCACTCTTCGGAGTGATCGACTTATCCACAATCGATTTCCTGTCCACAGATTTCCGATTTCCTCTGGCTTTACGGTGCCGCTCACCTCACTGTGGGTAATGAATGAGGTGAGTGGGTTTCGTACGGATGGTCTCGGCGACGGGGGAGTCACATGGAAGCGGAGCGGCTGATCGAGGCGGGTCGGCGGGCGCTGGCGGAGAGCCGGGGAGCGCCGGCCGTCATGGCGGAGGCGTGGCAGGCGCAGGCGCTCGCCCGTGCGGTCGGCGGGCAGCTGGTGCGGTGCGGGCCGGCGGAGTTACGCACGGAGGCGCGCGGCCTCGGTGAGATCGGCGGTCCCGGTGCCGCGGTGCTCGACCACCCGTTGGTCGCGGCGGGCGGCGTCCGGGCGGCCCAGCTCTCCGAAGTGGCCGTGTTGCCACGGGCTTTGGATGCGCTCGCCCGGCTGCTGGGCGACGCGGGGATCGCCCTGGTCGGTGTCGCCTGCGGCACGGAGGAGGAGGGGCTCTACTGGCAGTGCATCGAGGCGATAGACGCGGTCGACGAGTCGGTGGACCGGGTGCACGGCATGCTGAGACGGCTGGCGGAGCAGGAGCGCGAGCGCGAACCCGACCAGGAGCGTGAAGGTCCGTACGGGGTGATCCGCGGACCGGCGGGGTTCGTGCCCGGTCCGTCGTGAGCGGATGGGGACGGCGGATCCGAAGGTGCAGGATGGAGGCATGGATCTTCGAATCTTCACCGAGCCCCAGCAAGGGGCGAGCTACGACACCCTGCTCACCGTCGCCAAGGCCACCGAGGACCTGGGCTTCGACGCCTTCTACCGGTCCGACCACTATCTGCGCATGGGCGCCGGGGACGGGCTGCCCGGCCCGACCGACGCCTGGATCACGCTGGCCGGACTCGCCCGTGAGACGAAGCGGATCCGCCTCGGCACACTCATGACGGCGGGCACCTTCCGCCTGCCCGGCGTGCTGGCCATCCAGGTGGCGCAGGTCGACCAGATGTCGGGCGGCCGGATCGAGCTGGGCCTGGGCGCGGGCTGGTTCGAGGAGGAGCACAAGGCGTACGGCATTCCGTTCCCGAAGGAGAAGTTCGGCCGCCTGGAGGAGCAGCTGGCGATCGTCACCGGCCTGTGGGAGACCGAGACCGGCAAGACCTTCAGTTACGACGGCACGTACTACCAGCTGACCGACTCGCCCGCACTGCCCAAGCCGGCCCAGGCCAAGGTGCCGGTCCTGATCGGCGGGCACGGCGCGGTCCGTACCCCGCGGCTGGCCGCACGGTACGCGGACGAGTTCAACATCCCCTTCGCGTCGATCGAGGACAGCGAGAAGCAGTTCGGCCGGGTCAGGGAGGCGGCGAGGGCGGTCGGCCGGGCACCGGAGGACCTGGTGTACTCCAACGCCCTGGTGGTCTGCGTCGGCCGGACCGACGCGGAGGTCGCCCGGCGCGCGTCCGCCATCGGCCGGGACGTGGAGGACCTGAAGGCGAACGGGCTGGCGGGCTCACCCGACGAGGTGGTCGACAAGATCGGCCGGTACGCCGCGATCGGCGCGTCCCGGGTCTACCTCCAGGTCCTGGACCTGGATGACCTGGAGCATCTGGAACTCATCTCGTCGCAGGTCCAGTCCCAGTTGAGCTGAGCAGAATCGCGGTGCGCTGCACCGCACCGACCCGAACCGACTCGGGCCGAGCCGACCCGGGTTCGGCCGTCGTGAAGACAGGAGCTGCTGTGCGATCCGTCCGAAACCCCGGCGTCCCGCCCGGCCGTCCGCTCGGTGACGCGCTCGCCGAGGGGACCGTCGTGCTGGACGGCGGTCTCTCCAACCAGCTGAGGGCGCAGGGGTGCGATCTGTCCGACGCGCTGTGGTCGGCCCGGCTCCTGGCCGACGCGCCGGAACAGATCGAGGCCGCCCACACGGCCTATGTGAGGGCGGGCGCACAGGTGCTCATCACCGCCAGCTACCAGGCGACATTCGAGGGATTCGGGCGGCGAGGCATCGGGCGGGACCGGGCAGCGGAGCTGATCGCCGGCAGCGTGGGACTGGCCCGCCGGGCCGGCGCGGTGACCGGGCGGGAGATCTGGGTCGCCGCGTCGGTCGGCCCGTACGGGGCGATGCTCGCGGACGGCAGCGAGTACCGAGGCCGCTACGGGCTGACCGGCCGGGAGCTGGAGCGCTTCCACCGGCCCAGGGTGGAGGCACTGGTGGCGGCGGACCCCGATGTGCTCGCCCTGGAGACGGTGCCCGACATCGACGAGGCCGAGGCGCTGCTGCGGGTGGTCCGGGAATTCCAGGTGCCCGTCTGGCTCTCGTACACCGTGGCCGGGGACCGGACCAGGGCCGGACAGCCGCTGGAGGAGGCGTTCGCCGTGGCGGCCGGAGCCGACCAGGTCGTGGCCGTCGGGGTCAACTGCTGCGATCCCGCCGAAGCGGACCGTGCGGTGGAGGTGGCGGCGGCCGTGGCGGGGAAACCCGTGGTCGTCTATCCGAACAGCGGCGAGGAGTGGGACGCGGAGCGACGGGGATGGACCGGGCAGGGCACCTTCGATCCGGGGCGGGTGCGGGACTGGCAGCGGGCCGGGGCACGGCTGGTCGGGGGCTGCTGCCGGGTCGGCCCGTCCGAGATCGCCGGACTGGCCGCGATGCGAGAGCCGACCGGGCCATGAAAATGCCTGGTGGGGGGTGGGACGCGAGGCCATACTCGGACGGGTGTTCCTGACTATCAGCACGACCGGCACCCCTGAGCGTCCCGCCACCGATCTCGGCTTCCTGCTGCACAAGCATCCCGAGAAGGCGCAGACGTTCTCCACCTCGCACGGCACCGCGCACGTCTTCTACCCCGAGGCGTCCGCGGAGCGTTGCACGGCCGCGCTGCTGCTGGAGGTGGATCCGGTGGCGCTGGTGCGGCGGGGCAAGGGCAAGGGCCGGGGCGGCGCGCCGGACGCGGCGCTCGCGCAGTACGTCAACGACCGGCCCTACGCGGCATCGTCCCTGCTCTCGGTCGCGATGACGACGGTCTTCAAGTCCGCGCTCAACGGGGCCTGCCGGGCCATGCCGGAGCGGGCGCGGGAGCCCCTGCCGCTGCGCGTCGAAGTGCCCGCCCTGCCGGCCCGCGGGGGCGCCGAGCTCGTCCACCAGCTCTTCGGCCCGCTCGGCTGGTCGCGGGTGGAGGCCGTGGCCGTACCCCTGGACGAGCGGTTCCCCGAGTGGGGCGACTCGCGTTACGTACGGCTCGTGCTGGAGGGGGAGCTGAGGCTCGCCGACGCGCTGCGCCAGCTGTATGTGCTGCTCCCGGTGCTCGACGACGCCAAGCACTACTGGGTGGCGCCCGACGAAGTGGACAAGCTGCTCCGCGCCGGTGAGGGCTGGCTCGCCGACCACCCCGAGCAGAAGCTCATCACCAGCCGCTATCTCTCGCGCCGTTGGGGGCTGACCCGGCAGGCGATGGAGCGGCTGGAGCTCGTGCGGCTGGCCGAGTCGGACGACCTGGAGGTGGAGAGCGTCGACAACGCCGTGGACGAGACCACCGACACCGAGGAGAGGCCCGTGCCGCTCGCCGAGCAGCGCCGTGCGGCGATCCTGGAGGCACTGCGCGCCGCCGGGGCGAGCAGGGTGCTCGACCTGGGCTGCGGACAGGGCCAGTTGGTGCAGGCGCTGCTCAAGGACGTCCGCTTCACCGAGATCGTCGGTGTCGACGTGTCGATGCGCGCCCTCACCATCGCCTCGCGACGGCTGAAGCTGGACCGGATGGGCGAGCGGCAGGCAGCGCGGGTCACCCTCCGGCAGGGTGCCCTCACCTACACGGACAAGCAGCTGAAGGGGTACGACGCCGCGGTGCTCAGCGAGGTGATCGAGCACCTCGACCTGCCGCGGCTCCCGGCCCTGGAGTACGCGGTGTTCGGCTCGGCCCGACCGCAGACCGTTCTCGTGACCACGCCGAACGTCGAGTACAACGTCCGCTGGGACACCCTCCCGGCCGGACACGTACGCCACGGCGACCACCGCTTCGAGTGGACCAGGGAGGAATTCCGGGTCTGGGCGGGGCAGGTGGCCGCACGCCACGGCTACGCGGTGACGTACGTGCCGGTGGGGCCGGACGACCCGGAGGTGGGACCGCCCACCCAGATGGCCGTCTTCACTATGACCACGGCGGACGATGCGTCCGGCGGGACCGACGACACGACGAAGGAGACGAAGGCCGCGTGACCAGTACCTCTCGCACCCTGCCGGTGACCGACCTGTCCCTCGTGGTGCTCATCGGCGCCAGCGGTTCCGGCAAGTCCACCTTCGCCCGCAAGCACTTCAAGCCCACCGAGATCGTCTCGTCCGACTTCTGCCGCGGCCTCGTCGCCGACGACGAGAACGACCAGGGCGCCAGCGGTGACGCCTTCGACGTCCTGCACTACATCGCGGGCAAGCGGCTCGCCGCCGGACGGCTCACGGTCGTCGACGCCACCAACGTGCAGGCGGAGAGCCGCAAGAAGCTCGTCCAGCTGGCCCGGGAGTACGACGTACTGCCCATCGCCGTCGTGCTGGACCTGCCCGAGGAGGTCTGCCTCGCGCGCAACGCCGGACGCCCCGACCGCGCCGGCATGCCCCGCCATGTCGTCGCACGCCACCGCCGAGAGCTCCGCCGCTCGCTGCGCGGACTGGAGCGCGAAGGCTTCCGCAAGGTGCACATCCTGCGCACCGAGGAGGAGGCGGACAGTGCCGAAGTCGTCCTGGAACGCCGCTACAACGACCTGAGACACCTCTCCGGCCCCTTCGACATCATCGGCGACATCCACGGCTGCAGCTCCGAGCTGGAGTCCCTGCTCGGCAAGCTCGGTTACACCGACGGCACGCACCCGGACGGGCGCACCGCGGTGTTCGTCGGCGACCTCGTCGACCGCGGGCCCGACAGTCCCGGCGTGCTGCGCCGTGTGATGTCCATGGTGGCCGCGGGCAACGCCCTGTGCGTCCCCGGCAACCACGAGAACAAGCTCGGCCGCTACCTCAAGGGGAGGAAGGTGCAGGTCAGGTACGGCCTCGCCGAGACAATCGAGCAGCTGGAGCGGGTCGACGCCGAGGACCCGGACTTCCGCGAGCGGGTCAAGGAGTTCATCGACGGGCTGGTCAGCCACTACGTCCTGGACGACGGCAAGCTGGTCGTCTGCCACGCCGGCCTGCCCGAGAAGTACCACGGGCGCACCTCCGGCCGGGTCCGTTCGCACGCGCTGTACGGGGACACGACCGGCGAGACCGACGAGTTCGGGCTGCCCGTGCGCTATCCGTGGGCGGAGGACTACCGCGGCCGTGCCGCCGTGGTCTACGGCCACACGCCGGTCCCCACCACCTCCTGGGTCAACAACACCCTCTGCCTGGACACCGGAGCGGTCTTCGGCGGCAGGATGACCGCGCTGCGCTGGCCCGAGCGCGAGATCGTCGACGTACCGGCCGAGAAGGTCTGGTACGAGCCGGCGAGGCCCCTGACGACCGAGGCGCCCGGGGGCCGGGAGGGCCGTCCGCTGGACCTCGCCGACGTGCAGGGCCGCCGGATCGTGGAGACCCGGCAGATGGGCCGCGTCGCGGTGCGCGAGGAGAACGCGGCGGCCGCGCTCGAAGTCATGAGCCGCTTCGCCGTCGACCCGAGACTGCTGGCCTACCTCCCGCCCACCATGGCCCCGACGGCGACCTCGCGAGAGGAGGGCTTCCTGGAGCACCCGGCCGAGGCCTTCGCCCAGTACCGGACGGACGGGGTCGCCAAGGTCGTCTGCGAGGAGAAGCACATGGGCTCGCGCGCGGTGGCACTGGTGTGCCGCGACGCGGACACGGCCCGTGAGCGCTTCGGGACCGACGGCCCCACCGGCGCCCTGCACACCCGCACGGGGCGGCCGTTCCTGGACGACGCGGCGCTCACCGAGGTGATCCTCGGCAGGCTCCGTACGGCCGTCACCGCCGCCGGACTGTGGGAGGAGTGGGACACCGACTGGGTGCTGCTGGACGCCGAGCTCATGCCCTGGTCCCTGAAGGCGGCCGGGCTGCTGCGCTCGCAGTACGCGGCGGTCGGCGCCGCGTCGGGTGCGGTGCTGCCCGTGGCCGGTGACGCCCTGGCCGCGGCGGAGGCCCGCGGTGTGGACGTCGGCGCGCTCGCGGGCCGTCAGCGGGAGCGTGCCGCGGACGCCGCCGCGTTCACCGAGGCGTACCGCCGCTACTGCTGGAGCACCGAGGGGCTCGACGGGGTGCGGCTCGCACCCTTCCAGATCCTCGCCGTGCGGGGGCGTTCGCTCGCCTCCGTACCGCACGACGAGCAGCTCGCCTGGCTGGACCGCCTCGTCGAGCACGACCCGACCGGCCTGCTCCAGGTCACCCGGCGCCTCGTCGTCGACACCGGCGACGACGCCTCCGTGCGCGCCGGCGTCGACTGGTGGCTGGAGATGACCGGGCGCGGCGGTGAGGGCATGGTCGTCAAGCCGCTCGGCGCACTGGTGCGGGACGAGAAGGGCAGACTCGTCCAGCCGGGCATCAAGGTGCGCGGCCGGGAGTACCTGCGGATCATCTACGGCCCCGAGTACACGCGCCCGGAGAACCTGGACCGGCTGCGTGGACGGTTCCTCGGCCACAAGCGGTCGCTGGCCCTGCGCGAGTACGCCCTCGGCCTGGAGGCGCTGGACCGGCTGGCCGAGGGGGAGCCGCTGTGGCGGATCCACGAGGCGGTCTTCGCGGTGCTCGCCCTGGAGTCGGAGCCGGTCGACCCCCGGCTCTGACCCCCGGCTCTGATCCCCGGCTCCGGTCCCGGGCTCTGATCCCGGTCCTGGTTCCCGCCCGACGGGAATCGGGATGACGGACATCGGGATGACGGGAATCGGTGGGCGGTTCGCAGGGTGAACGGTGCTCCGCGTGGTGAGGATGGATACATGGGATTCCATGTCGACTCCGAGGCCGGGCGGCTCCGCCGCGTCATCCTGCACCGCCCCGATCTGGAGCTGAAGCGGCTCACCCCCAGCAACAAGGACGCGCTCCTGTTCGACGACCTGCTGTGGGTGCGCCGCGCCAGGGAGGAGCACGACGGTTTCGCCGACGTGCTGCGCGACCGGGGCGTGGAGGTCCATCTCTTCGGTGATCTGCTCCGGGAATCCCTCGACATCCCGGTGGCGCGGCGGCTGGTCCTCGACCGGGTCTTCGAGGAGAAGGAGTACGGCCCGCTCGCCACCGAGCATCTGCGGGCCGCCTTCGAGGAGCTGTCCACCGCCGAGCTGACCGAGGCACTGGTCGGCGGGATGACCAAGCGGGAGTTCCTGGAGCGGCACGCCGAGCCGATCTCCGTCCGCTTCCACGTCATGGACCTGGACGACTTCCTCCTCAACCCGCTGCCCAACCACCTCTTCACCCGGGACACCTCGGCGTGGATCTACGACGGGGTGTCGATCAACGCGATGCGCTGGCCGGCCAGACAGCGCGAGACCGTGCACTTCGAGGCGATCTACCGGCACCACCCGCTGTTCACGGGCGCGGAGGCGGGCCCCTTCCACCACTGGTCGGAAGGCCAGCACGATTACCCGTCCACCATCGAGGGCGGCGACGTCCTCGTCATCGGCCGGGGCGCGGTCCTGATCGGGATGAGCGAACGCACCACCCCGCAGGCCGTCGAGATGCTGGCCAGGGGCCTCTTCGACGCCGGCTCGGCCCGCACGATCGTGGCGCTCGACATGCCCAAGCGCCGCGCGTTCATGCACCTCGACACGGTGATGACGATGATCGACGGGGACACGTTCACGCAGTACGCCGGACTCGGGATGCTCCGCTCCTACACGATCGAGCCCGGCAGAGGCCCCCGCGAGCTGAAGGTCACCGACCATCCGCCCGAGCACATGCACCGGGCCATCGCCGCCGCGCTCGGCCTCGACGCGATCCGGGTCCTCACCGCCACCCAGGACGTCCACGCCGCCGAGCGCGAGCAGTGGGACGACGGATGCAACGTGCTCGCCGTGGAGCCGGGCGTCGTGGTGGCGTACGAGCGCAACGCCACCACGAACACCCATCTGCGCAAGCAGGGCATCGAGGTCATAGAGATCCGCGGCAGCGAACTGGGCCGGGGCCGGGGCGGTCCGCGCTGCATGAGCTGTCCGGTGGTGCGCGACCCGGTGTGAGCGGCCCCCGTGCTCCCGTGCCGGTGGTGGATTCCCGGGGGTTCCCGCAACAGGCGTCTGTATAGCGATGCAAGGTCTCGTATAGACTTCCAGGGTCTCTGTACGCATGCCCGCAGCACGACCCAGGAGCAGTCACCATGGCCATAGACCTCGTAGGCCGCCACTTCCTCAAGGAGCTGGATTTCACGGCCGAGGAGTTCCGCGGCCTGATCGCCCTGTCGGCAGAGCTCAAGGCCGCGAAGAAGGCCGGCGAGGAGGAGCGGCGGCTGACCGGCAAGAACATCGCGCTGATCTTCGAGAAGACCTCCACCCGCACCCGCTGCGCCTTCGAGGTGGCCGCCGCCGACCAGGGGGCGTCCACGACGTACCTCGATCCCTCCGGTTCCCAGATGGGGCACAAGGAGTCGGTGAAGGACACGGCGCGGGTGCTGGGCCGGATGTTCGACGGTATCGAGTACCGGGGTGACAGCCAGGAGACCGTCGAGGAGCTGGCGGAATACGGCGGGGTCCCCGTCTTCAACGGCCTCACGGACGACTGGCACCCGACCCAGATGCTCGCGGACATCCTCACGATGACCGAGCACAGCGAGAAGCCGCTGGAGGAGCTCGTCTTCGCCTACCTCGGCGACGCCCGCTTCAACATGGGCAACTCCTACCTGATCACGGGTGCGCTGCTCGGCATGGACGTCCGGATCGTCGCGCCCACGGCCTACTGGCCGGCCCGGGAGATCGTGGACCGGGCCGACGAGCTCGCCCGGTCGAGCGGTGCGCGGATCACCCTCACCGAGGACGTCTCCGAGGGCGTCCTGGGCGCCGACTTCGTCGCCACCGACGTCTGGGTCTCCATGGGGGAGCCCAAGGAGGTGTGGGACGAGCGCATCACCGCCCTCGCGGGCTACGCCGTGACCATGGACGTCCTTCGCGCCACCGGCAACGACGCCGTGAAGTTCCTGCACTGCCTCCCGGCCTTCCATGACCTCGGCACGAAGGTGGGCCGCGACATCCACGCGCGGCACGGACTGACGGCGCTGGAGGTCACCGACGAGGTCTTCGAGTCCGCGCACTCCGTGGTCTTCGACGAGGCGGAGAACCGGATGCACACCATCAAGGCCGTCCTCGTGGCCACCATGGCCGGGTGAGCGGTCACTACGGCCGGTGAGCGGCGACGGGGGCCGACGCGGGGCGGAACGTATGGTCATGCACCCGATTGGGTGAGTATGCGCACGAGTGGCTATCATGGTGCCGCTTGGTGGGGTTCGGGCTCGCACGCTCGAACCCCTTTTCCGTGCGTGCGGGCCTCTGGTCCGCGCAGGCCGCAGCCCCCCACGGGCGGGCCCCGCCCCCCACGGGCTCCCCGCACACGCCCCACCAGAGAAGAGAACGTCCCCCCATGAGTCCGGCCCCCCACGCCCCGGCCCCCCGCACCCCGGCGAAGCCGTCGTACGCGACACGGGCGCGCGTCAAGAGCCCCGAGCTGCTGGTCGCCGAGTCCGGCGCCGACCTGGAAGGCCACGGCCTGCGGCGCACCATGGGGCTGTTCCAGCTCGTGTGCTTCGGCGTCGGCGCGATCGTCGGCACCGGGATCTTCGTCGGCCTGTCCGACAGCGTCGCCGAGGCGGGTCCCGCCGTGGTGGTCTCCTACGTCCTCGCCGCGATCACCTGCGTCTTCACCGCCTTCTCCTTCGCCGAGCTCGGCGGCGCCGTCCCGGTGTCCGGCAGCTCCTACTCCTTCGCCTACGCCACGCTCGGCGAGCGCGTCGCGTTCCTCGTCGGCTGGTGCCTGCTGCTGGAGTACGGCGTGTCCGTCTCCGCGGTCGCCGTCGGCTGGAGCCAGTACGTCAACGAGCTGCTGGACAGCCTCGTCGGCTGGGAACTGCCCGCGGCGGTCTCGTCCGGACCCGCCGACGGAGGAGTGATCAACCTCCCGGCCGTCGTGGTGATCATGATGGCCGCCACGCTGCTGGTACGCGGGATCAGGGAGAGCGCGGGTGCCACGGCGGCGATGGCCGTCCTGAAGATCGGCATCCTCGTCGCGTTCTGCGCGATCGCCTTCACCGCGTTCGAGGACGGGAACCTCTCGCCGTTCGCCACCCACGGCATGGCCGGGGTCACCGCCGGAGCGTCGGTGGCCTTCTTCTCGTACATCGGCTTCGACGCCATCACCACCGCGGGCGAGGAGGTCAAGAACCCCCGGCGGAACATCCCCGTCGCGATCATGATCTGCATCGGCATCGTCACCCTGCTCTACTGCGCGGTCGCCCTCGGGGCCATCGGCGCGATCGGCGCGGACGCCGTGTCCGACAGGCCGGCCGCGCTCTCGCTGGTCGTCGACCAGGTCACCGACTCGGCCGTGGGCGGAGGGATCATCGCGTTCGGCGCGGTCGTCGCGATCGCGTCCGTGGTGCTCGCGGTGATGTACGGCCAGACCCGGATCCTGATGTCGATGTCCCGCGACGGGCTGATCCCGCGGGTCTTCGAGCGCGTCTCACCGCGGACCCGTACCCCTGTGGCCAACACCTGGATCGTGGCGGCGCTCTTCGCGCTGCCCGCCGCCTTCTCGTCCCTCGACGTCGTCGTTAATTTGACGACCATCGGGACCCTCGCCGTCATGGCGGTCGTGAACATCGCGGTGATCGCGCTGCGCCGCCGCAACCCGGAGCTGAAGCGCTCCTTCCGGGTGCCGCTCTATCCGCTCAGCCCGGTGCTGGGCGTCGCGTTCTGCCTGTACCTGATGTACGGGACCGGCTGGACGACCTGGCTGCAGTTCGTGGTCTTCCTGGCCGTCGGCGCGCTCGTCTACGCCGGTTACGGGCGCAGCAGGTCGCGGCTGGTCAGCTCCCCGGGGACGGGCCCGGCTGCTTCGGGACCGAAGGAAGGGTGAACCAGACCGCCTTGCCGTGCTCCGTGGCGCGGTGACCGCACGCCGAGCTGAGGGTGCGGATCAGGAGCAGGCCGCGGCCGTGCTCCTGCCAGGGGTCGGCCTGGCTGCCGGGGCCGGGGCGGGACAGGTCGCCGGGCGGGCCCGGGTCGTGGTCGTGGACCTCAACCTGGCAGCCGGTCGCCATCAGCTCGACCACCAGCTCGATGGGCCCGGCGCCGTTCGTGTGCTCCACGGCGTTCGCGACCAGCTCGGCGGTGAGGAGCTCGGCGGTATCGCTGTCCGCCGGCGCCTCGATGTCCGCCAGCGCCGTCCTTATGAGGGCGCGGGCGATCGGCACCGCGGCCGTGGAGTGCGGCAGGGCGATGCGCCAGGAGGCGGGTGCGGGCGGGGGGGCGGGGGCGTCGGGGGGCAAGGCGGGTTTCCGTTCGGGAGCGGGACTTCCTGTACGGGACTCGTGTTCCGGGCCCGCGGTTCCCGGGCCCCTGTTCCAGGGCCGGTGTTCCGGGACCGCGGTAGCGGGGGGACGGCTGCACCAGGAGTTCCGTATCGGGACTTCCTGCGTTCAACCATACGAAGTGCAGCGCCTCAGACATAGAGGCGGCCGACCGGTACAAAGGGGACCTTCGCCACACCGGTCTCACCGATCGTTTATCGCGCTCTCATGACGGAAGTCACGTACGAGTGATAACTTCGAGGCGGATCAGCAGCAGTCCGACGGCTGGAGGGCACCCTTCCATGAGCCCGTTCACCGGCTCCGCCCCGCACACGGAGCGCCGGCAGCACCTGCGCCTGAACGCTGGACGACGGCGTGGCGACCGTCACCCTCGCCCGCCCCGAGAAGACCGGTCGGCGGGCATCCGGGTTCCATCAGGTGGCCCGCGCGTGCACGAACAGGGCCCCGGCGTCCCGCAGCAAGGCGTGCAGAAGCCCGAACACCTCCGCCGAGCGTGCCCCCGGCCAGTCCTTCGGCAGCAGCTCCCCGGGCAGCCCCGGATCCGCGTACGGCAGCCGCCGCCAGGAATCCAGCGCCGGGAGGTAGTCCCGGTACGCCTCCTCCGGATCCGGGACCGACCCGGCGGGCCGCGCCTCCCAGGACCGGAGCACGGGTTCCTGCCGTGCCAGGAAGTCCAGATGGAGCCCGGCGACCGCGTCCAGGTCCCACCAGCGCCCCACGGACTCCTTCGTCGCGCCGAAACCGAGGTGCTCCCCGCGGAACAGCTCGACGTACGGGGCCAGTTCCAGCCGCTCCAGGGTGTGCCGCGTCTCCTCGTACAGCCCGGCGGGAGCGATCCACACCCCGGGCGCCGCCGTGCCGAAGCCGAGCCGGCCGAGCCGGGAGCGCAGCAGGTGCCGCTTGTGTCGTTCGGCCTCCGGCACGGAGAAGACGGCGAGCACCCAGCCGTCCTGGAGGCGGGGCTCCGGATGGCGGTAGATCCGCCGGTCCCCGTCGTCCAGCAGCTGCCGGGCGTCGGCCGACAGCGCGTACCCCGCCGCGCCGTCCGCGGTCCGGGCGGGCACCAGCAGCTCACGGCGCTTGAGCCGCGACACGGAGGAGCGCACGGACGGGGCGTCGACGCCGACGGCGTGCAACAGCCGGATCAGCTCGGACACCGCCAACGGCGCGTTGCCGGGGGAACGCCCGTACGCGCCGTAGAGGGAGACGATCAGGGAACGGGGGGTGTGCTCGGCCACGCGATCACTCTAGAGCGCCCGTGCCACGCAGCCGGAAGCGCTGGAGCTTGCCGGTCGCCGTCCGGGGGAGCGCGGGCAGGAACTCGAAGGCGCGCGGGCAGCCCCCGAACCGGGCAGGATCGGGCGCCGGCTCGCGGGGCGCGAGTACCCCGGCGATGGCGGTGATCGGAGCGGTCAGGCTCTGGGACGAGCAGGCCCTGGTCGAGCTCGACGGCATCGCGGTGCTCGACTGAGACACGACCGGAGCCCGGTGCGACCGGCAGGTCCCGCGCGGGCGCCGAGAACGCGACCGGGGCAGCCGGTCCGTCCGGCTGCCCCGGTGGGGGATCACGTCATGCGGTTGTTCAGTACGGCTTGACCAGCACATGGGCGGCGCCAGGGATGCCGATCTTCAGGAGCTCGTCCTCCTCGGGCGTCGTTCCCGCGCCCGTCTCCTGCTTCAGGATCGCGCGCGACAGGTTCTGCACGAACATGGCGCGCGGCCGGCGGCGGGCCTCCCAGGCGGCGAGCGCCGCGGCCACGTCGTCCCCGTCGTCCAGCGACAGGGCCAGGACCAGCGCGTCCTCCACCGCCATCGCCGCACCCTGGGCGAGGTGCGGGGTGCTCGCGTGCGCGGCGTCACCGGCGATGACGACCCGGCCGACGTGCCAGGGCTCCTCCACCGAGACCTGCGAGATGCGCGAGTACACGACGGCGTCCGGGTCCTTGACGTGCGTGAGTGCCTCGGCGACCGGCCCGGAGAACGCCGTGAGACGCTCCGCGAGCTGCTCGTGGGCCCGCGCGGGGTCCGGCCGGAAGTCCGGTTCCTCGGCGAACACCGCGCCCAGGTACATCAGTTCGTCCGTGATCGGGGTGAGCAGCGCCTTCGCGGCCTGGTTGCCGGTGCTCATCACGACACCCCGGACCTCGGGCTGACGCGGCACGGTGACCCGCCAGTTGGCGAAGCCGGTGTACTCGGGGGTGAAACGGTCACCGTAGAGCCGCGTCCGCAGCGGCGAGCCGATGCCGTCGAAACCGACGACCAGGTCCCAGCGGGCGGACGAGCCGTCCGACAGGGTCACCTCGACGCCTGAGCCGTCGTCGGCCAGCTCGACGATCGTCGTACCGAAGCGGATCCGCGCCCCGGCGGCGACGGCGGCGTCGCCGAGCACCGTCGCCAGGGCCGGGCGCGGGATGCCGTTGTTCGAGGGGGCGTCGTCCATGCGGGGCTGCGGGATCTTGGCGAGCGTGGCGCCGGCCGGGTCGCAGATGGTCAGCACCTCCCACTCGAAGCCGGCGGCGACGCACGCGTCGAGCACGCCGATCTCGCGCATGACGTGGAGCGCGTTGGACGGCTGGATGATGCCGACACCGAGGGCGTCCAGCTGGTCCCGGAGCTCGGCGACCTCGACGGTGTGACCACGCCGGGCGAGCGCGACGGCGAGGGTCAGCCCGCCTATGCCGGCGCCATGTACCAGTACACGAAGGGGTGTTGCCATCTCAGGTCTCTCCAGAGCGGGAAATGAGGAAGTCAGGAGGTGAGCGAAGGGGTGGAGGCCGGTCAGCCGACCGCGGCGGGCAGGCTCATCAGGTGGTCGACCAGGGCCAGCAGCACATCGCGGCCGAACGGCCTCTCCCGGACGTCGCCGATCAGCAGCGGGACATGCGGATCCAGGTCGAGGGCGGACCGGATCTCCTCCGTGGTGCGGGTGTTGTGCCCGTGGAAGCAGTTGATCGCCACCACGAAGGGGATGTCCCGGCTCTCGAAGAAGTCGATCGAGGCGAAGCTGGTCTCGAGCCGGCGGGTGTCGGCGATCACGACACCGCCGAGCGCCCCGTTGACCAGGTCGTTCCACATGAACCAGAAGCGTTCCTGGCCCGGCGTGCCGAAGAGGTACACCACCAGCTCCGGGCTGACCGTGATGCGCCCGAAGTCCAGGGCCACGGTCGTGGTGTCCTTCCGGCCGACGCCGGCCAGGTCGTCGACACCGATGCTCGCCTTGGTGAGGTACTCCTCGGTGCGCAGCGGAGCGACTTCGCTGACGGCGCCCACCAGGGTCGTCTTTCCGACGCCGAAACCACCGGCTATGAGGATCTTGACGGCGGAGGGCGCCGTCTGGCTGGTTGTCATCTTGGGTCAGAGTCTCCGGAGTCCGTCACGTACGGCGGCCAGCAGGCCCATGTCGGCCCCGCCGGATGCCCGCGCCACCGTCAGGGGTGCGCGGGCCAGCAGCAGGCCCTGGGACACCAGATCCGCCAGCAGGATCTTGGTCACCGAGACCGGCAGGTCGAGGTCGGCGGAGACCTCGGCGACCGCGGCCGGCCGGCGGCAGCGGTCGAGGATGATGCGGTGCTCCGGCTGGAGCCGGCCCACGTGCAGGGGCACGCCGTGCCCGTCCACCGGCCGGTCGGCTGTGGTGAGCACGGTGATGAGGCTGAAGTCGTCCCGCTCGGGGGCGGTCCGGCCACGGGTGATGGTGTACGGGCGCACCATCGTGCCCGCTCCGTCCTCCTCGGCCTCCTCCTCGTCCCAGTAGGGCGTCACACCCGCTGCCCGCCCCCGGTACCGAAGGCGTCGAACTCGCCGCGCACGGGCGCGGTGAGCTTCTGGCCGACCTGCTGGACGAGGTTGTGCATCGCCAGCGACATGATTTCGGCGTCGACCTCCTGGGACGCGACGACCGCGAGGTGGGTGCCCTGGCCGGCCGTGATGATGAACAGCCAGAGATCGGCCAGCTCGACGATCACCTGGTGCACGGTGCCGCCGTTGAACAGCTGGCCGACCCCGCGGGCGAGGCTCTGCTGGCCGGTGCATATCGCGGCGAGCCGCTCGGCGTCGGCCCGGTCGATGGTCCGTGAGTGGCTCACCACCAGGCCGTCGTCGGACAGCAGCACGGCGTTCACGGTCTCGGCGACCGAGTCCACCAAACCGTCGAGCAGCCAGTCCAGGTCCTGGAGTGTGGCCGTTGTGCGAGTCATGACCGTTCTTCTCTCGTGGGAAGGGAGGGGGCGGGCGGGCGCGGCGGTTCCTCCGCCGCGCGGGCCGCGCGCGACCTGCGCTGGAACGCACCGATCGCGGCCCCGGCCCGACGGGGAGCCGGCCGCAGCAGCGGGTTCTCGTCCCAGCTCGGGGGCTTGGGTGCGGTGGTGCGGGCGGCGGGGCCGACCCGCAGCTCGTCCACCAGGCTGGCCTGGCGCACCCGCCGGGGGAGCGGAGGCTCGGCGCCCTCCGCCGCCGCGTCCGGCCCGGGAAGGGCCGGCCGCACCGGCGGGAGCGGTGCCGCGGGCGGCTGCGGTGCCTGCGGGTGGTCTGTCACGGCAGCGTGGTCGGACGCACCGTAGGACTGCCGGTCGGCGTCGGTCCCGGCCGGGTACGGCCGCGGGTACGACGGACCCGGCGCCGGGTACGGGTCCTCGGCGGCCGGGTAGACGTGGCCGGGCACGGGGTACTGGCCCGCCGCCGTCATGTACGGCTGCTCCTGGCCCACGTACGCGCCCTCGGACGCGGGATACGCGCCGTCCGGCCCGGCGTACGGTCGGACGGCCGCCGGGTACGCGAGGTCGCCCCCGGCGTACGGCCCTTCGGGCCCGGGGTAGGAGGTGTCACCGGTGGTGTGGGGCAGGTCCGTGCCGGGGTGGGCGGTGTCACCGGTGGTGTACGGCAGGTCCGGGTGGGCGGTGCCCCCGGCGACGTAGGGCAGGTCCGTGCCGGGGTGGGTGGTGTCACCGGTGGTGTACGGCCTGGCATCGGGGAAGGCGGACTCGCCCTCGGCGTACGGCGCCGCGTCGGCGTAGGCGGTACCGATGCCGCCGTACGGCTGTTCCGCGTCGGCGTACCGGGTGTCGCTCGTGGCGTACGCGGATCCGGCCCCGGGGTACGGGGTGTCGGCCGTGCCGTACGGCTGTCCGGTGGGCGGGAAGGGCTGACCGGGCACCGTGTACGGCTCCTCGGCAGCCGCGTACGGCTGGTCCTGCCGCGGGTACGGGTCCTTCGCCCGGTCCTCCGTGCCGTACGGATCCGGCTGCTCGGCCGGGTCCTGTCCGGCCGCGCGGCCGGACCGCGCGGTGTGGTCGGCCAGGGCCGTGACACCGGCCAGCGCCTTGCCCTGCACCCGCGTCGGCAGCGCACCCGCAGCCGCCGGGGCGGCCTCCGGCGGACGCTGCGCGGCGGCCGGGGCGGGGGCCGACGGTACGCCCACCGGGCGGGAACCCGGCTCGGCCACGGTCAGTTCGTCGGGTACGAGCACGACCACGCGGGTACCGCCGAAGGCGGACGGCCGGAACTCGACCCGCAGTCCGTGCTGGTCCGCGAGGCGCGCGATCACGTACAGGCCGAGCCGGATGTCCTCGGAGTGCGCCAGCACGTCCATCCGGGGCGGACGGCTCATCAGCTCGTTGGCCTCGGCCAGCTGCGTCTCGTCCATGCCGAGACCGCGGTCCTCGACCTCGATGGCCAGACCCCGGCTCACCTTGGCGGCACGGACCTCGACCGGGCTGGGCGGCCGGGAGAAGCTCAGCGCGTTCTCGATGAGTTCCGCCAGGACGTGGGAGACCGGACCGACGGCCCGCTCGGACAGCCAGGGCGAACCGTCGAGATCGAGCACCACCCGGCGGTAGTCCTGCACCTCACCCTGCGCGGAACGCATGACGTCCAGCAGGGGTACGGGCTTGCGCCAGCGCCGGTGCGGCGAACCGCCGGCGAGGATCACCAGGTTCTCCTCGTACCGGCGCAGACGTGCCGTGAGGTGGTCCAGGTCGAAGAGGCCGTCGAGCACCTCGGGGTCCTCGTGTTTGCGCTCCAGCTCGTCCAGCTTCTTGAGCTGCTGGCCGATCAACTGCTGGGTGCGGCGCGCGATGCGCTGCAGCAGCCGCTCGAAGCCGCGGTGCTGGTCGGCCTGTCTGACGGCTGCCTGCAGGGCACTGGTACGCGCCTGGTTGAGCGCGCTGCCGAGCCGGGTGAGCTCGTCACCACCCTCGGCCGGCGTCTCGATGGCGCGGGCCTCGGCCTCGACGTCGATCTTCTCGCCCTGCGCCAGCCGTTCGACGACCTCGGGCAGTGCCCGCTCCAGCTCCTCGGCCCGCTCCTGGAGACCGCCGATGCGCAGGCGGAGGTTACGGGTGAGGCGCCAGGTGGTCAGGATGACCGCGATGACCGCGAGCAGGCCGATCACCGTGGTGAGCACCATCTTGAGCAGCAGGGAGAGGATGCTGCTCTTGCCGTTCTCGACGACGACGGCGGTCCGCTTCTCCATCAGTTCGACGAGCTGCGGGGTGACGTCGTCCATGGCCTGACGCCAGGTCTTCTCGTCGGCCTTCAGCGCGACGAACCCCGCGCTGTCCGGCGAGGCCGGGCGCAGGACCTGCTCCTCGACCTTCGTCTTGCCGGCCCAGGCGGGCCCGTCGATGATCTCCTGCCACTCGGCCCGCTCGTCCTCGGGCAGATACGGGAGCACCTTGTTGCCGGCCTGGAACGACTGGGCGGACACGGACTCCCGGACCTGCTGGAGGTCCTCGGCGCTGAGCTTGCCCGCGGGCCAGCCCCGGGCCAGGATCGCGTCCGAGCGGGAGATCATCTCCTTGGTCCAGAAGAGGTCCACCAGCGTCTGGGACAGCGTGGTCACCCGGCCGTTGTCCACGTGACTGAGCGCCGCGAACAGCTTGAGGTCCACGGCGATCAGATCGGTGTAGTACCCGTAGACGACCTTCTGCTGCTCGTCGTCGCCCTCGTCGACGAGGGCGCGCTGCGCGGACAGCTGGTTGATCGCCTCCCGGGCCCTGCCGACCGCGTCCCGTACCTCTTCGGGCGCGTCGTCCGCGTTCACGTCCGAGAGGGACTGGAAGCTCTCGATCGCGTCGTCCGTGAGCGTGCGCTGCTGCTTCAACGCCGTGTCGGAGCCGCCGGGACGGGCCAGCGCCTCCGCGCTGAGCCGACGCTCCTCCTGCAGGTTGTAGTACACGATGTTGGACGGTTGGCCCGCTTGCTCGGCCAAGAGTCCCTGGGCTGCCTGACGCTGGAAGTCGAGCAGTGTCTGGCCACTGGTGACCGCCCAGAGGGCCGCCAGTGCGACACCGGGGACGATGGCCAGGACGAGTAGGGCTGTCCGCAACGACATGGGTGTCGAGTCGGTCCGCCGTGACGCGCGCGTGCGCAGGGGATGCTCCTTGACAGTGGTGTCAGCCGGTGACTGATCAAATCCATTGAGAACTTGGACACATGGATATTAGTCACAGTGCAAAAACGAAGAGTAAGTGGGCTCACATGTGCAACACGGCGCATCCACAGTTCCCTCACCGTTCCCCGTGACGTACCGGGCCGGTCGATCCGCCCGAGTAGCGGCCCACCTGCTCCGGGGTGAGCCTGGAGGGTGGGTGTCCCGCACGCGGGTTCCCGCACGCAGGTGTCGGACACCGGCCCGTACCGGGAAGGACCGTGGTGACCAGCGAACCGCCCCCGCCCCCCCCCGCGACCAGGTCGTACGAGGGTGACGGCATCACCGTCAGCTACGACGCGCACCGCTGTCTGCACGCCGCGGAGTGCGTCCACGGGCTGCCGGGCGTCTTCCAGGCCGGACGCAGGCCCTGGATCAGGCCCCGGCACGCCTCGGCCGACGACGTCATCCACCGCTGCCCGAGCGGGGCGCTCGGCTACCACCGCACCGACGGGATGCCCGACGAGGTCCCCGACGTGCCGACGCACGTCTCCCTGCACGCCGACGGGGTCGTCCATGTGCGCGGGGACCTGGAGGTGGCCACCCCGGAAAATCCGCGGCAGGAGACCCGGGTGATGGTGTGTGGCTGCGGACTGACGGGGAACGCGCCGTTCTGTGATCACAGTGGAGCGTGCGCCCGCCACGTCTGAACGGGCGGAGGAGCGGAGGCCGGGCGCCCGGCGCGTCCCGACCGGCGGGAAGCAGTCGCCCGGTGCCAGGACCGGCGGGAAGCAGCGGCCGGGTGCCACGCGGGACCGGACCGGCGGGAAGCAGCGGCCGGGTGGCCGCGCGGCGCGCCGGACGGGTGAACGGAGTCGGGCGATATATCTGTATTCGGTGCCCTTTGTTCCGGATGCCCCCTCGTGATCGCGCTCATCGTCTGCCACTTCGTCCTGGCGGCCTGCGCGCGTCCGCTGGTGCGGCGGTTCGGCAGGCACGCCTTCGTCGTGCTCGCGCTGCCCCCCGCGGCGGCCACCGTCTGGGCGGCGACGCAATGGGGCACCACGGCGGCAGGGCGCTCGGTCGACCAGGCCTGGGAGTGGATCCCGGCGTACGACGTCTGGGTGGGCCTGCGACTGGACGCGCTCGCCGAGCTGATGGTGCTGCTCGCGGCAGGCGTGGGCACGCTCGTCCTGCTGTACTGCGCCTCCTACTTCACCGACGACTCCCCCCGACTGGCCTCGTTCGCCGGGAACCTGCTGGCCTTCGCCGGCGCGATGCTCGCGCTCGTCCTCGCCGACGACCTCATCTCCCTCTACGTGTTCTGGGAACTGACCACGGTCTTCTCCTACCTCCTCATCGGCCACGCCAGCGAACGCAAACAGAACCGCCGCTCCGCCCTCCAGGCCCTCACCGTCACCACACTCGGCGGCCTCGCCATGCTGGTCGGCTTCCTGATCATCGGTCAGGCGTCCGGCACCTACCGGATCTCCGCGATCGTCGCCGACCCGCCGGAGCCCACCCTCGCCGTGTCGGTGGCCGTCGTCCTCGTCCTGTGCGGGGCGCTGTCGAAGTCGGCGATCTGGCCGTTCAGCCTCTGGCTCCCGAACGCCATGGCCGCACCCACCCCCGTCAGCGCCTATCTGCACGCCGCGGCCATGGTCAAGGCCGGTGTCTACCTGGTGGCGCGGCTCGCCCCCGCCTTCGCCGACGTCCCCGTCTGGCGGCCCGTCGTCCTCGTGCTCGGCGCCGCGACCATGCTGCTCGGCGGCTGGCGGGCGCTGCGCCTCCACGACCTGAAGCTCGTCCTCGCCTACGGCACCGTCAGCCAGCTCGGCTTCCTCGTCGTCCTCGCCGGGGCCGGCACCCGGGACGCCGCACTCGCCGCCGCCGCGATGATCCTGGGTCACGCCCTGTTCAAGGCCGCGCTGTTCCTCGTCACCGGCATCGTCGACCGTGCGACGGGTACCCGTGACCTGCGCAGACTCTCCGGCGTCGGCCGCGCGGCGCCGTACCTCTGCACGGTCACCCTGCTCGCCGCGGCCTCCATGGCCGCGCTGCCGCCGCTCCTCGGCTTCGCCGCGAAGGAGGCCGCCTTCCACGCGCTGCAGCACGGCGACGCCGTGGACCGCTGGGTGCTCGCCGCCACCGTCGTCGGCTCCGTGCTGACCGTCGCGTACACCTTCCGCTTCGTGTGGGGCGCGTTCTCCCGCAAGCCCGGGGTCGCCGACACCCCCGTGCGCCGTGTCGGTGCCGCCTTCCTGGCCCCGCCCGCGCTCCTCGCCGTGGCCGGACTGGTCCTCGGCCCCGGAATCGGGTGGACCGACCGGCTGTTCGCCGCGTACGCCGACGCCTTCCCCGCGCCCGCCCACCCGTACCACCTGGCGCTCTGGCACGGCTTCGGAACGGTCCTGCTGCTGTCCGCCCTCACCTGGGCGGGCGGCGCCGCGCTCTTCGCCGGACGCACCACCGTCACCCGGATCTCCCGGCGGATCGCCTGGCCGACCGCCGACAGCGTCTTCGGTCACCTCCTGCTCGGCCTGGAACGCATCGCCCTCCAGATCACCGGATTCGTCCAGCGCGGCTCCCTGTCCGTCTACCTGGCCACCACCCTGCTGGTGATGCTGGCCGGACAACTGGCGGTCCTGGTCACCGACCGCCCCTGGGAAGGAGCGGTCGCCCCCCGGGCGTGGGACACCCCGCTCCAGGCCGCCGTGGCCGTGTTGACCTGCGCGGCGGCCCTGCTCTGCCTGACCGTCAGCCGCCGGATGAAGGCCGTCGTCCTCGCGGGACTCACCGGGTACGGAGCCGCGCTGCTCTTCGTCGTGCAGGGCGCCCCCGATCTGGCACTCACCCAGTTCTGCGTGGAGACCGTTTCGATGATCGTGTTCGTCCTGGTGCTGCGCCGGATGCCGGTGCACTTCCAGGAGTCGGTCAGCCCCTGGCGGCGCGCGATCCGCGTCCCGGTGGCGCTCGGCGCCGCGGCGACGCTCGGCGTGGTCGTCTGGGTGGCGGGCGCCTCACGTGTCGCCGCACCGGCCGGCGCGGCCATGGTCGAGGAGGTCGCCCACCATGGGCTGAAGGACGTCGTGGCCACCATCCTCGTCGACCTGCGCGCCTGGGACACCATGGGGGAGTCCGCCGTCCTCGCCGCCGCCGCGATCGGTGTGACCAGCCTCGTCTATCTGCACCGCCGCAGCGAAGGACCCATGATCCGGGAGGAACTGCGCGGCGCCACCGCCTGGTCGATGACCGGCCACCGGCTGACCGGACTGCCGCAGGGCGACGACACCGCCCCCGAGCGCGACTGGCTGGCCGCCGGTTCGACCCTCGCGCCCGAACACCGCTCCGTGGTCTTCGAGGTGGTGGCCCGGCTGGTCTTCCACCCGATCCTCGTCCTCTCCCTGTACCTCCTGTTCTGCGCGGAGAACATGCCGGGCGGCGGCTTCGTCGGCGGACTCGTCGCCGGACTCGCCTTCATCACCCGCTACCTGGCGGGCGGCCGGTTCGAACTCGCCGAGGCCGCCCCGCTGCAGCCCGGCCTCTTCACCGGACTCGGCCTCTTCCTGTCCACCGGGGTCGCCCTCCTCGGCCTCGCGGAGGGCACGGTCCTCCACGCGTGGACCTACCACGGGTGGCTGCCCGTGTTCGGCGAGTACCACCTGGCGACGCCGGTCCTCTTCGACTTCGGCGTCTACCTGCTGGTCCTCGGCGTGGTCCTGGACATCGTCCGGGCGCTGGGAGCCAAGATCGACCGGCAGATCGAACGCGCGGCGGGCGCACTCGACCCCGCTCCCGGGACGGGAGGCACCGGCCGATGACGGTCAGCGTCTCGCTCCTCGCCACCGCCGTGGTCCTCTGCGCGGTCGGCGGCACCCTCATGCTCACCCGGCCGCTCACCCGCATCCTGCTCGGTGCGGTGATCGCGGGCAACGGCATCAACCTGCTGGTGCTGTCCGCGACCGGATCCGCCGGAGCGGCACCGCTCCTCTACGGCGTACCGCTGCGACGGGTCACCGACCCGCTGCCGCAGGCCATCGCGCTGACCGCCATGGTCATCACCCTCGCCACCACCGCGTTCCTGCTGGCCATGGCCTACCGCAGCCACCAGCTGACCGGCACGGACGAGGTCCACGACGACCTGGAGGACCGGCGCGTCGTGCTGCGGACCGAGGTCCTGGGGGAGTGGGCCGAACTGCGCGAGCGCTACCGGACCGAGTCCGACCGGACACCGGAGGAACGGACCCGCTACCGCGAGGAACGCCGCCGGCTGCGCGCCCGGCTGCACGCCGACCGCGCACTCCAGGCCCGGGGCCGTGACGCCTCCGGCAACCTGTGGCACGACGTGCTGGGCGCCGACCCGGAGGACTACCCGGGCGGCGCCGCACCCGGTACCCATGGCCAGGACCCCGACCGAGGAGACGCCGGATGAACGCCCTCGTCCCGCTGCCGGTGCTGCTGCCGCTCTGCGCCACCGGACTGAGCCTCGCCTTCGGCACCCGGCTCGCCCGATTCCAGCGCGTCATCAGCGTCGCCGTGCTCACCGCCGTACTCGGACTCTCGGTCGCCCTCATGATCGTGGCCGACCGGGAAGGCCCGCTGTCCGTGCACCTGGGCGACTTCGCCCCGCCCCTGGGCATCACCCTGGTCGCCGACCGGCTGTCCGGGCTCATGCTGACCGTCTCCTCGGCCGTCACCCTCGCCGTGCTGGTCTACTCGCTCGGCCAGGGCATGGCCGACCGGGACAAGGAGACACCGGTCGCGGTGTTCCACCCCGCCTACCTCATCCTGGTCGCCGGGGTGTCCTGCACCTTCCTCGCGGGCGACCTCGTGAACCTCTACGTCGGCTTCGAGATCATGCTGGTCGCCAGCTTCGTCCTGCTCACGCTCGGCGGCACCGGCCCCCGGATCCGGGCCGGCTCCACCTACGTGATCATCTCGCTGTTCTCCTCGATGCTGTTCCTGACCGCCATCGCCATGACGTACGCCGCGACGGGCACCGCCAACTTCGCCCAGCTGGCGGTCAGGCTTCCCGAACTCCCGCTCGGCGTACAGACCCTGATCCAGGCGATGCTGCTCACCGTCTTCGCGATCAAGGCCGCGGTCTTCCCCCTCGCCGCCTGGCTCCCCGACTCCTACCCGACCGCTCCCGCACCCGTCACCGCGGTCTTCGCCGGCCTGCTGACCAAGGTCGGCATCTACTGCATGCTGCGCACGGAGACCCTGTTCTTCCCCGGCAACCGGCTCGGTGACCTGCTGATGGCCGCCGCGCTCGCCTCGATGGTCGTGGGCATCCTCGGCGCGGTCGCGCAGACCGACCTGAAACGCCTGCTTTCCTTCACCCTCATCAGCCACATCGGCTACATGGTCTTCGGGATCGGCCTCGCCACCCGCGACGCGTACGGCGGCGCCATCTTCTACGTCGCGCACCACATCACCGTCCAGACCACCCTCTTCCTCGTCGCCGGCCTCATGGAACGCCGGGGCGGCACCAACGAGCTCACCCGGCTCGGCGGACTGGCCAGGGCCGCCCCGCTCCTCGCGGTCCTCTTCTTCGTCCCCGCGATGAACCTCGCCGGGATCCCGCCGCTCTCGGGCTTCATCGGCAAACTCGGCCTCATGCGCGCCGGTGTCGCCGACGGCGGCGTCTGGGCCTGGATCCTCGTCGCCGGAGCGGCCGTGACCAGCCTGCTCACCCTGTACGTGATGGCCAAGGTCTGGAACCTGGCCTTCTGGCGCGCCGAACCCCCCGACCAGGCCGCCTTCGGCACCGTCCTGGAGTCCGCCGACGAGAGCGAGGACGACGTCGACACCGGCCCCGACCGCATTCCCGGCACCGGCGACGAACCTGTCCTCGGCGTCCCCGGTCCGGCCGGGCAGGCCGTCGCCGCCACCCTGCACGGACGGGCCGTCACCACCACGACCAGGCCGCCCCGCGCGATGACCGCCGCCACCGCGGGCGCCGTGGCGCTCGGCCTCGCCTTCACCGTGCTGGCGGGACCGCTGGCCGCCTACACCGACCGCTCGGCCGCCGAACTCATCGCGCGGACCCCCTATGTGGAGGAGGTGCTCGGCCCGTGAGGCGCTTTTTCACCCTGTCCTCCCGCGACCCCGGCCTGCCCCCGTTCAGCTTCGCCCTCCCCGGCCGCCGGGGACGCGTTCTGGACCTGCCGCTGATCGCCTGGCTCACCCTGATCTGGGTGCTGCTCTGGTCCACCCTGACCTGGGCCAACGTCGTCACCGGCGTGGTCGTCGCGGTGGCCGTCTGCCTGGCGTTCCCGCTGCCCAAGGTCGACCTCGGGCTGCGGCTGCACCCGTGGGGCATCATCGTCCTCGCCGGATACCTGCTCTACGACATGTACACCTCGGGCGTGCAGGTCACCCGGCAGATCTTCGCCGGACGTCCGCACCGGCCCGCCGTCATCGGCGTACCACTGCGCTGCCGCAGCGACCTGATGCTCGCCGCCACCGCCGTCGCCGTGTCCAGCGTGCCCGGCGGCTCCGTCATCGAGGTGCGCAGGGCCACCGGCACGGTCTTCCTGCACGTGCTCGACGCGGACAGGCCGGAGGTGCTGGACGCCGCCCGGCGTTCCGTCTGGCGGCTGGAGGCCCTGACGGTGCGGGCGTTCGGAACCAGGGACGAGATCGACCGGGTGTCCGCGCCACCGCCCCCGACCGGGCCGCCCGGCGAACAGGGGGAGGTCTCATGAGCGGCCCCGACACCGTCGACCGTGTGCTGCTGACCGCCGCCGTGGTGGTCCTCGTCGTCGCCGGGGCGCTGCTGCTCGTCCGGATCTGGCGCGGCCCCTCCATGCTGGACCGGGCGATCGCCCTGGACGTCTGCGCCGCGCTGATCATCGCCGGGCTCGGCGCCAAGTCGGCGATCGCGCTGGACTCCTTCTACTTCCCGGTCATGCTGGTCCTCGCGTTCCTCGGCTTCACCGGGTCGGTGGGCATCGCCCGCTTCATCGCCGTACGCGACCGGCCGCTGTCGCGGCGGAACCCCGCAGGGAAGGACGAGCCGCGATGAACGTCCTGCTGCAGATCAGCGACACGGCCGGTGCGGCCCTGGTGTTCGCCGGTGCGGTGATCTGTCTGCTCGGGGCGATCGGCATGCTGCGGCTGCCCGACGTCCTGTCCCGCAGCCACGCCGCGACCAAGCCGCAGACCCTCGGCCTGCTGCTCGTACTGGCCGGGGTCGCGCTGCGGCTGCGCGGCGGCATGGACCTCGCGACGCTGGCCCTCATCGGCTTCTTCCAGCTGCTGACCGGCCCGGTGGCGTCCCACCTGGTGGCCCGGTCGGCCTACCGGACCGGTCAGATCGGGCACAGCGAACTGCTCTTCGACGACCTCGACGAACAGCTCACCGAGCCCGGACCCGAACCGCGCCCGGGACAGGACTGACCCCGCTCAGGCGCCCGGCAGCCGGTCCAGGAACCCGCTCACCGAGCTGATCCGGCCGTCCCCGGCCAGGGTGATCACATCGAACCCTGCCACCGGGGCCGAGCCGTCGGCCCGGGAGACCAGGTCCCAGGTGAAGCGGGCCAGACCGTGGTGCGCGTCCGGCGTACCGGTGGGGACGAAGTCGAAGCCGGGGAACTGCTCCCGGGCCCCGCCGATCACCGCGGCCAGCCCCTCGTGGCCCCGCACCTCGGCCAGCGGATCGGTGTACGTGGCGTCCTCGGTGAAGGCGGCGGCCACCGCCTTCGTACGCTCCTCGGCGGTGTCCGTGTTCCACGCGGCGAAGTAGCGCAGGACGGCGTCCTCGTGAACGGTCATGATCTGTTCCTCCCGGAAGTCCGGTGTCCGCGGCCACGGTGTTCCGCGGCGTCGTGAACAGCCTGTCCCGGGGCCGGCGGCACGTCGATTACCTGCCAGGTCATGCCGCCGGAGGGGACGGACCGCCCCTGCCCGTCCCCGTACGTCTGCCATGATGCAGCGGACAGTTCAGCCGGGCGCTGGGGGGCGTATGGAAAGCACAAGTACGGTGCTGCGCGAACTGCGCGGCGCACAGAAGTCGTCCAAGGGTGTCTCGCTCTACTCGCGGTACGTGAACCGGCCGGCCGGACGCCTGCTGGCGGCGGGGGCCTACCGAGTCGGCCTGACACCCAATCAGGTCACTCTGGTCAGCGCGGCGTTCACCTTCTCCGCGCTCGCCGCGGTGGCGCTCGCCGAGCCGTCATGGTGGCTCGGCGCCGCCGTCTACGCCGCTCTGGCCGTCGGCTTCGCCTTCGACTCGGCGGACGGGCAGCTCGCCCGGCTGACAGGACGGGGCGGTCCGGACGGCGAATGGCTCGACCACGTCGTGGACTGCGCCAAGATGATCCTCGTCCACACCGCCGTGCTGGTCTCCTTCTACCGCTTCGCCGAACTGCCGTCGGACGAGTGGCTGTTGCTGCCGCTCGGCTTCCTGTTCACCGCCGTGCTGACCTTCTGCGCCGGCCTGCTGCGGGAGCAGCTGGGCAAGGCCGCGGCCCGCACGGCGTCCACGTCCGGCGGCGGCGCCACGGCCCCGGTGTCCCGGGTGCGGGCCGTGGCGTTGCTGCCCGCGGACTACGGGGTGTTCTGCCTGGTCTTCCTGCTGCTCGGCGCACCCGGCGCCTTCCGTGCCGGATACGCCCTGTTCGCCGCCGTGCACGCCCTGTTCCTCGTGGCCTTCCTGGCCAAGTGGTTCAGGGAGCTGAAAGCGCTCCGGGCCGGCTGACGAGCACGTCCAGTGCCCGGCGCAGCTGGGTGCTGGACGTGTGCACCGTGTACGGGAAGTAGACGACCTCCACGCCCACTTCGGCGAAGTCGCGCTCCAGTCGTTTCCCCTTCTCGGTGCCCCGCCAGTCGTCACCCTTGAAGATGACGTCGAAGCGCACCTGCTGCCATGTCTCGACCTTGTCCGGAACGGTCTCCACGAACGCGGCGTCCACGAAACGCACGCTCCGCACGATCTCCAGACGTTCGGTCAGCGGGATCACCGGTCTGTGCCCCTTGGCGAGCGCGGCCATCTCGTCGGAGACGACCCCGGCCACCAGGTAGTCGCACTGGCTGCGGGCGTGCCGCAGAATGTTCAGGTGGCCGACGTGGAAAAGGTCGTACACCCCCGGTGCGTAACCGACCCTGTGCTGCACCATCCGTTCTCTCCCCCCACGGTGGAACTGGTCCGACGACCTTACTGTGAAGAACACTTGTGCAACGCGTGAACGGATAAGCTCAAGGGGAGGCTGTTCCGGGGGGAAGGCGATCGTCCGATGTCCGCTGCTGAGCATCACCAACCGTTCGAGAACCGCAGAATTCTCGTTGTCTCCACCAACTACGCCCCCGAGTTGACGGGCATCGGCCCGTACGCCACCCAGCTCGCCGAGCACTGGGCGGCATCGGGCGCCAGGACCCAGGTCCTGGCCGGTATGCCGCACTACCCGGCCTGGCGCGTCGACGAGCCGTACCGGGGCGTGTGGCGGAAGCACGAGGTCCGCGAGGGTGTGAGCGTGCACCGGCGGCGCCACTACGTGCCGCCCCGGCAGAGCGCCCTGCGCAGGGCCGCGTTCGAGGCGTCCGTGCTCGCCCACGGAACACTGGCCCCGCCGCCGGGACGGCCCGACGTCGTGGTCTCCCAGATGCCGAGTCTCGCGGGCGGCGTCATCGCCGCCCGTATCGCCCGCCGTCACCGCGTCCCCCACATACCCGTCGTCCAGGACCTGATGGGGGCCGCCGCCGCGCAGAGCGGTATCCGCGGCGGGGACAGGGCGGCGTCGGTCGCGGCGGCGGCCGAGCGGTACGCGCTGCGCGGCGCCGCGGTCGTCGGGGTGATCCACGAGAGCTTCGTGCCGGGGGTCACCGCCCTGGGCGTGGACCCCGGGCGCATCCGCCTCGTCCCCAACTGGACGCATGTGCAGAACCCTTCGGGTGACCGGGCCGCCACCCGGGCCCGCCTCGGCTGGCGCGAGGGCACCCCGGTGCTCCTGCACTCCGGGAACATGGGCCTCAAGCAGGGGCTCGACGTGCTGGTCGATCTGGCCCGGCTGGCCCCGGACATCCGTGTCGTGCTGATGGGCGACGGCAACCAGCGTGCCGGGCTGCGCGAGCGCGCCGGGGAACTGCCCAACGTCGACTTCCTGCCGCCCGCCGGCGCGGACGAGTTCACCGACGTGCTCGCCGCCGCCGATGTGCTCGCGGTGACCCAGCGGGCCTCCGTGCTCGACATGAGCGTGCCGTCCAAGCTCACCTCCTACTTCGTCTCGGGCCGCCCCGTCGTCGCCTCGGTGGCCGACGAGGGCGGCACCGCCGACGAGGTGCGCCGCTCCGGTGCGGGAGTCCTCGTCGCTCCCGAGGACCCGGCCGCACTCCTCGCCGCCGTACGGAAGTTCGCCCAGGACCCGGACGCGGCGGACGCCCTGGGCGCGCAGGGGCCCCGGTACGTCGCACACCACCTGAGCCGGGAGGCGGGCCTCGCCCGCTTCGACGCCCTGCTCGCCGAGGTCCTCGGGGACGCACAAGGGAGAGCACGCCGATGACGCATCCGATCCGCACCCTGGACGAACAGGACGAACCGGCGCTGCTGCGGGACCAGTTCCGCCAGCTCCTGCGTTACCGCGCGCTCCTCGCCGGGGGCGTCGTCGTCGGCCTGCTGGGCGGCGGCTTCCTCGCCCTGAGCGGTGAGGACACCTACACCGCCACCGGTGAGGTGCAGGTCCGCTCGGCGACGGCCGACCCCTTCGCCACCGGCGCGTCCGCGGACAAGGGCATCAACATCGGCTCCGAGCGGCAGACCGCCGTCAGCGACACCGTGGGCACCCTGGCCGCCCGCACCCTGGCCTCCAAGGGCGACCCCGTCGACGCGGGCGAGCTCCTCTCCGGCCTCCAGGTCACCAACCCGCCCAACACCCTGACCCTGCGCTTCTCCTACACCGCCGGCACCCCCGCCCTGGCGAAGACCCGGGCGGGCGCGCTGGCCAACGCCTACCTCCAGATACGCAGACAGCGCACCGAGGGCAGCATCGACAACATGGCCAAGGGCTACCGGGCCCAGCTGAAGCCGCTCGTCGAGCAACGCGACCAGCTGGAGGAGCAGACGGGCGGGACCGGTGCCGAGGACACGGACAGCGCGCGGGCCAACATCGTCGTAGCCATCTCCGAGCTCAACCGGAAGATCGTGGAGCTGAACGCGCTCGACACCACCCCCGGCTACCTGAACAAGAAGCCCGTCGAACCCACCGTGCCCACCGGCGCCGGCCTGCCCCTGTTGCTGGGACTGGGCGGCGTGGTGGGCCTCGCCCTCGGGCTGCTGCTGTCCTGGGTGCGGCTCGTCTTCGACCCGGCCGTGCGCTCCACCCGCGAGCTGGTCCGCTCGCTGGGCGCCCCACTGCTCGGCACACTGCCCCGGGAGCGGGGTGCCGCGCGGGAGATCCTCGCCATCGGACGCGGCGGCAGCAGGCTCGCCGAGGAGTACCGGGCGGTCGCCTTCCGGCTCGCCTACGACCCGGCGTTCGCCGACAGCCGCCGCCTGCTGGTCACGGCACCGCGCGGCGACAACGCGGCGGCGGCAGCGGCCGCCTCCAACCTCGCCGCCGCCTTCGCCGAGATGGGCCGCGAGGTCCTGCTCGTCGAGGCCGACCTGCGGACGCCGTCGCTGGCCGCCGAGCTGGGCCGGGCGGCGCGCGAGGCCCGGCCCCGCTGGGCCACCACCGAGGACGAGGACGGCAGCTGGCCCTCGGGCAGCCGCTCCACGGTCGACGTACCGGGCTCCGGCGCCTTCACCCTGATCGCCGGCCGGCCCGTCGACAACGTGCCCCGCGCCCTGACCTCCGCACCCGTCGGCCGGATCGTCGCCGAGGGCGACCGGCCGGGAACCGTCGTCATCGTGCTGGCCCCGCCCGTCCTGTCGTACGCGGACGCCGTGGCCCTGGTCGACCGGGTGGAGGGGGTCGTCATCGTCTGCGACCTGCGCGAGGTGCACCGCAGCGACCTGGAACGCATCCGCGAGGTCATCGGCGCGTCCGGCGGTTCCGTGCTCGGGGCACTCCTCCAGCCGGGCCGCAGCCGGCTCGCGCTCAAGGAGCGCCGGGCGCGCAAGAAGTCCGGCGCCAGGCGGCGCGGCGGCCCGGGCCCCGGAGCCCCCGCCTCCACCGAGGACTCCGACGCGGCCTCCCCGTCCGACGGAACGGAAGGGCCGGAGACCACCGGCGACCCCACCGAGACGCTCGGACTGCGCTTCCCGTTCGGCAGCCCCGCCGGGCGCCGGTGAGGGCACGCACCGCGATCGTCTGCTCGGTCGCGGACCAGGGCGTGGCCGCGCTGACCAACATCCTGGTCCTGGTGGCGGCGGCCCGGCTCTCCACCGTGGCCGACTTCGCCCGCTTCTCGGCGGTCTACCTCGTCTTCACCGTGCTGCTCGGCGTCTCTGGCGCGTACACCGGGCAGCCGCTGGTGCTGCGGCGCGGCGGCGACGAGGAGACCGCAGGGGCGTGCCGGTCGGCGGTCCTGTTCACGGTGCTCGCCGCCGCGGCCGTCGGCGTCCCGCTCGCCGCGGTGTGCCTGTTCCTCCCCGGCGACACGTCCCGCGCCCTGGTCGTGCTGGGACTCGTACTGCCGGTGGTCCTCGGCCAGGACGCCATGCGGTACGCCTTCTCCACGCTCCACCTGCCGCACGCGGCGCTGGCCGGCGACACCCTGCGGCTGGCGTGCGTCCTGGGGGCACTGGCCGTGCAGCCGTACGGGACCGCGGCGGCGAGGCTCGTCCTCGTCTGGGGGCTGTCCGCGCTGCCCGCCCTGCTCCTGTCCGCCGTCCTGCTGCACCGCCGGGCGGCCGGAACACCCCTGCGGATGCGGGTTCTGCTCAAGCGCGGGCACCTCGGCCGGCGCTTCGTCGTGGAGTTCGGCGTGGGCAACGCCACCAGCCAGCTGTCCGTGCTGGGGCTCGGCGCCGTCGGCAACCCCCTGGTGGTCGGCGCGCTGCGGGGGGCGACCACGCTCTTCGGGCCGCTCAACGTCCTCTACACCTCCGCCACCGGCTTCGGCCCCCCGCTCCTTCGCCGGCTCGACGGTGAACGCCGCCGGGTACGCGCCACCGCCGCACTCGCCGTCATGCTGGCCGCGACCGCCGCGGCCTGGGCCACCGTGCTGGCCCTGCTGCCCGACGCGGCGGGCCGGCAACTGCTCGGCGACACCTGGCCCACGGCGGCGGCCCTGCTCCCCGCGACCGGCAGCCAGTACGCGGCGATGGCCGTCGGCACCTGCGGACTGCTGGCCCTGCGGATGCTGGATCCGCGTACGACGCTGAGCATCCAGGTGGTCTTCTCGCTCACCGCCGTGGCGTTCATGGCGGGGGGCTACGCCCTCGGAGGCGTCCCGGGGGCCGCCTGGGGGCTGTGCCTCGGCTCGCTCTGCAAGGCCGCCGCCACCTGGACCAGGGTGGCCCGGATCCGACGCCGGAAGCCGGCGCCCGACGAGGCCGTCACCGCTGACGCGCTGCCCTCTGCTCCTTGAACGTGCTGATCAGCAGCAGACACAGCGCGGCGATGGCCAGCTTCCCCGCCGCCTGCAGGAGCGGGCCGCGCAGCAGGATGAAGGTGTATCCGGCGATCAGCGGCGCGGCGATGGCCAGCACACTCCCGGGGCCGGGCCCCGCCCGGGTGACGGCCAGCGCGTACCGGCGGTCGGTGCGCGCCACCGCGTAACCGATCGGTGCGAGCCCGCCGATCACCCCGGAGGCGCCGAAGTCGACCCAGAACTCGGTCCACAACGGGGCCGAGAGGTTGGTCATTCGCAGCCCCATCCACTGCCCGACCCGGACCCCGGTGTCCTCCGGTTTCCCGCTCCACACCGCGCGCGGCACGAAGAACAGAGCGGAGCCCGTCAGCTGGCGGCCGTAGGTGTGGCCCCGTGTGTCGACCCACGAGATGCTGTTGGCGAACATCACCATCTGGTCGTAGTCCTTGGTCACCAGCGGCTCGAAGACCGAGGCCGACTGCGCGGGCCGCTGTCCTTCGTCGTCGTACCGGAACTTGTCGGCGTACGGGAACACCACCAGTGCCCCCACCACCCCCGTCGCCAGCACGATGCGGTAGATCGCCGCACTGCTCGGGAACGCGGTGAACACGAAGGCCATCAGCGCCGTCAGGAACCAGTAACGGGCGTTGGAGACAGGGTTGTTCACCACAAGGTTCAGAGCCACCAGCGCCACCCACACCAGCACCGTCGACGGGGAGCGTCGGGCCCGGTAGGAGGTTGCCAGACGGCGGGTGTAGAAGAGCAGCGCCAGCAGCGCCGGGACCTGGCCGAAGCCCTTGACGAACGCCGAGCCGACATTGGAGCCTTCCGAGACCACCCCGCTCGCCGCGACGGTCTCGTTGATCTCCTGCCGGCTGGAGAAGAAGACCGAGGGCCCGCCCAGCTTCACCACGTAGAACGCGCTCGCTGCGAACGCCAGCAGCACCAGCAGTCGCAGCCGCAGCGGATGCGCCACGGCCGGTCCTCCGCCCGGGCTCCGCGTGGAGGGCGTACGGCGCCGCAGCGGGCGCCGCGAGGCCAGCAGCGCCCCCAGGTCGAAGGCGGCACAGCCCACCAGGACCATCGCGATGGCCGTGACCAGGTCCTGGCGCGGTCCCACCATCGGCGTCGGTGTCTGCCCGATCACCACCTGGGCGAACGGCGCCACGCCCATCGCGATGTACACGAACATCCAGAAGACGCCCTGGAGCAGCCGCCGCCGGGTGGAGAGGATCATCGTCGCCAGCCGGGCCCCCGCATAGCAGGTCAGCACCAACTGGAGCCAGTACGCGGTGTCCCGGACACCGCTGCCGGGCTGGGCGGCGATCACCGCGGGCAGGAAGCACACCAGGCCGAGGATGAGCGGCACGGACAGGGCCCGCGACAGCATCGACCAGGCGATCGGCCGCTCGGGCGGCTCCGGGACGCTGCCCCGGGCCCGTGCCCACTCCGGACGCGCGACCGCGCGGGCGGCCTCCTCCTGCGCCGATGTGTGCACCGACGTCATGCGCCCCCCCGGGATCAGTGAACCGCTGAACACTCTAACGAATCGGCCCACGTGAGGGGGCTCGATGACTACCCTGTGAATTATTGGCCGCAGTCGAGGGGAACTCTGGTGAAAGTCCTGCACGTTGTCACGCTCCACACCCCGGACCACGCCTTCGGCGGGCCGACCCGGGTGGCGTTCAACCTCTCCAAGGTCCAGCGGGCGAACGGCGACGACGCACGCGTCATGGCCCTCGGCGACGGCTTCCCCGACGGCGAACTCCCAAGCCAGGTGGAGGGAGTTCCCGTTCATCTCTTCCAGGCACGGCACCTGCTCCCGATGTTCGAGGTCAGTGGCATCACCTCCGCCGCGTTGCTGCGCACCGCACGCCGCATGATGCGCGGCGCCGACCTCGTACACGTCCATCTGATGCGGGACCTGGTGACCCTGCCGGCGGCGCTCCTCGCGCTCGCGACCCGCACACCCCTGGTCGTCCAGACCCACGGCATGATCGACCCCACCGAGAAGAAGGTCGCCCAGCTCACCGACGTCCTCGGGGTCCGCAAGGTGCTGCGCGAGGCCGACGCCGTCCTGCACCTCACCGAGATGGAGCGGGTCGACGTGAACGCCGTCGCAGCTCCCGTACCGCTCACCCGTACCGTACGGCTGGTCAACGGTGTCCGCCCGCAGGAGCGCAAGCCCTCCCGCGACCCCGGCCGCCCGCCGACCGTGCTGTACCTCGCCCGCATCCAGGAGCGCAAGCGGCCCGAGGACTTCATCGCCGCGATGCCGCACGTCCTCGCCCGCCACCCGGACGCCCGCTTCGTGCTGGCCGGCCCGGACACCGGCGCGCTGGCCGGCACCCTCGCCCTCGCCCGGAAGCTGGGCGTCACGGACTCCCTCGACCACGTGGGCCCGCTGGAGCACGACGAGGTCCTCGCCGCCGGGCGCGAGGCCGACGTATACGTGCTGCCGGCGATCGAGGAGCCGTTCCCTGTCTCGGTCCTGGAGGCGATGTCGGTCGGCACTCCGGTCGTCATCACCCGCACCTGCGGGCAAGGCCCCGATGTGTCGGGGGCCGGTGCGGGCCGGGTCATCGACAGCCGGGTCGGCGAGGACGCGGCCAACGCCCGTAAGGTCGCCGGCGCGATCCTTGAACTCCTGGAGCCGGAGGCCGCCGAGCAGGCGGGCAAGGCCGCCTGGCAGCTGGTCAACGACCAGTTCACCATCGAGGCCGTCACCGCCACCCTCCGGCGGACCTACGAGGACGTGGTCCGCCGGAGGCGAGGGTGAGGTCTTGGCCTGTCAACGTACGGGCTTCTCGCGGGACTTCAGCGCGATCTGCCAGCGGTAGAAACTCATCGCCAGCGCGAAGTCCAGACCGGCCCGCCCGTCCAGGAAGCCCCGCCGGTAGACGTACATGTAGGCGAAGGACACCAGCGGCTTGAACGGCGCCTTGTGGAAGAGCTGCCCCTGACGGGACTTGACCTTCCGCACCTGCTCCTTGACCTCGGGGTGGTGCTCCAGCCAGGCCTCCCAGTCCGAGTAGCGGTTGTGCCGCTCGAACCAGGCGGTGACCGGGTCCAGGTCCTGGTGCTCGATGGGGTTCCGCAGCGAGCCGGCCGTCGCCGCCACCGGCTGGTAGTGCCCCTCGACCTCCCCGATCCCGGGCGCGGCCAGGTCACCGACCTCCGGGTAGTGGCAGCGGGTGCGGTCCGTCAGCGACCGCTTGCGGATGGTGTAGCCGTGCCGCAGCCGCTTGCCCGAGAACCAGTAGCCCAGCGGGATGTCGTACGCGGCCGGCCTGTCACCGGCCGGGTCGGCGAAGACCTGCCGCAGCTCGGCCAGGAGCCCCGGACTCAGCCGCTCGTCGCCGTCCAGCAGCAGGATCCAGTCCAGGTCCGTGCGGACGTTCTCCAGGCACCACTGCTTCTTGCGCGGATGGCCCCCGTCCCAGGTGTACGTGACCACCTCGGCCCCGCACTCCTCGGCGATCTTCGCCGTGTCGTCCGTGCTGTGGGAGTCCACGACGACGACCGCCTCGAAGTGGCCGAGCACCGACTTCACCGCCTCGGCGATGTTCAGGCCCTCGTTCTTCGTGGGGATCGCCACGGCGATGGGGAGCTTGGCGGGGAGCTTGCTCAACTGTTGTCTCCTTCGGGCAACCAGGCGTAGCAGCCTGTGGAGGTGAACGTGCGGGCGGACTCGGGGACGGTGAGCTCCACCCGCTTCCCGGTGTCGGAGGATCCCGACACCAGGGCCTTGCCGTTCGCCCCCGTCAGCTGCCAGCTGCAGTCCTCGGTGGGCGAGGGGGCGTGGTAGCGGCCCGGCCGGAGCTTCCTGCCGGTGTGCGTGCCGTCGGCGTAACCCAGCGCCGCCTCGTCCACCAGGTCCTGGTGCTGGGGGCAGAGGTGCGCCACCGCCGGTTTCGCGTCGGCCACCTCGCCGGTGAGGACCGCGCCGACGGCGATGTCCCGGTCGGCCCTGACCAGGTAGCGGAGCCGGTCGCAGGTCTCCTGGCCGGTCTGGAGCACGGCGGCCGGGTCCATCCCCTTCGGGACGCGGTCGGTCAGGTACTCCTTCTGCTTCTCGGTGAAGGAGCCCGTGGCCGGGGTGATCCCCGAGGCGGGCTCCTTCGGAGCCGCGCTCGTCGTCCCGCCGTCAGGGGCGGCCGGCCCTGACGAGGTGGAGGGTTCTGCCGCCGGGCCGGCGACGGCGGGCGCGGAGGCGGAGGTGGACGGCTTGGCGCCCGCGGCTGCCTTCTCGCTCCCGCCGTCGGACGAGCCGCAGGCGGCCAGCGCCGCCGTCGCGAGAGCGACGACGGCGCCGGCCAGGAACGGATGCCTCATCAGCCCGTCCTGAGGGCGTAGTGCGCGCTGATCTGGGAAGAGGTCAGCGCGGTCGGGTACACGGCGGTCTCGTCGATCTGCCCGGCGAAGAAGTTGCTGGTCGGACGGTTGGCCCAGTTGTTCAGGTTGTCCCCGCCGACCCGCCAGTAGCCGGGGTAGTTCTCGTTGGTGGTGTAGAGGAAGTTGGCGGCCCGCAGCTGCCCGTCGACGTACAGCGCGATGCCGCCGGTGCCCTGGGTGGCGACGACGTGGTGCCAGTTGCCGTCGTTGAAGGCGCCGGACGTGGTGATGGTGCGGCGGCCTCCGCTGTGGACCCCGAAGACCAGCCGGCCGTCGTTGGCCATGTACACGTGCTTGTCGAAGCGGGTGCTGTTCTGCATGGTCAGGTTGCCGAACCCGATGATCTTGCCGCCCCGGGTGGTGGTGGTCTTGATCCAGGTCTCCACGGAGAACCGGGTGGGCTGCGGGTGCTGCCTGTTGCTGTAGGCGTACTCGCTGCCGCCGTCGAAGCCGATCGCGGTCGAGTCACCGGCGACGGCGGCCGGGGTCTGCCGGTAGGCGGGCGCGTTGCGCAGGAAGCCGTTGTTCATCCCGCCCGTCGTGTCGGACGCGAAGGTGGACGTGCCCTCGTCGTAGCGCCAGTACAGCTGGGCTCCGTCGGACAGCACCCGGGCCGGGTAGGGCTCCTTCGTGGCGGCGACGGTCGCCGACTGGGCGGGGGACTTGGCACTGGTGTTGGTGCCGTCACTCACACTGATGCGGTAGGAGTGGGTCTCGCCCGCCGCCACCTCGGTGTCGGTCCACTTCAGCTGCGGCCGGTCCCAGAAGAGCGAGTACCCCGTCGTGGTGTGGACGGGTGTGCTCGCCCCGTCCTTGTAGATCCGGTAGGTCAGCTCCCCGTCGTCCGTGTCGAAACTGGTCTGCCAGTTCACGTCGATCTGCCCCGGAGTGACCGTCGAGAGGCTGACGTTGGGCACCCACGGCGCCCCGGTGTCCGGACCGTCGGCGAAGCGGGTCAGACCCTGCTGCCCCCCGCCGTTGACGGTGGTGAACTCCCCGCCGACCCACAGGTAGTGGCGGCCGCCCTTGTCGGTCTGGGCCATCACCCGGGGTCCGACGGGCTCACCGATGCCGTCGTTCGTGTCCGGGAACCAGGGCAGCAGCGTCGGGTCGTCGACGGACTGGGCCAGCAGGTGCTTGCGCGGCTGGTCCGGGAATCCGCCCATGCTGGCGCAGTCATGGGCGTGGCTTCCGCTGTACAGCACGCCCGAGTGGACCAGGACGGCCTGGGTGGCGCCCAGGCAGGTGTCCCGCCAGCGCTGCTGGTAGTCGTCGAGGTCGATGGCGATGCGGCCGTCGAAGACCCCGCCGCCGGTTCCCTCGTTGGCGGTGTAGAGGCCGGTCGCGTCCGTCGTGAGGTCCTGCACCGTGGAGGTGTTCGGGATGAAGCCCGGGTAGCTCTTGGTCAGCGCCCCCGTGGTGGCGTCGACCACGGCCAGCGCGTGGGAGGTGGTGCCGTTCACTGTGAAGAAGTCACCGCCGAGCGCCACGTGCTGTCCGTCGGGCGTCACCTGCACGGCCCGGGCGACCTCGTCGGCGTTGGCCGTCCAGGGGAGCAGGTCGGCGCCCGACGCGGTGACGGCGGCGAATTTGTTCCTGGTCTGGCCGCCCGCGCTGTTGAAGTCACCGCCCAGGTAGACGGTGTCCGCGGTGGCGTCCAGGGCCCGCACCGTCGCGGAGACGGAGATCTTGAAGTCCTGGCGCACGGTGCAGGTCGCCGTGTCGATGGCCGCGACATTGCTGACGCCCTCCCCGTTCACCGCCCCGAACTGTCCGCCCGCGTAGAGCGTCTGGCCGTCGGGCGACAGTGCCAGTGCCCGGACGGTGGCGGTCCCGGAGGACATCGTGAACGACAGGTCGCACCCCGTCGGCGCGCCGGTCGCCGCGTCGAACGCGGCGAAGTTCACGGCCGGCTGCTCGGAGGTGCCGGCCGGCGCGTCCGGCGGCCGGACGGTGGAGAAGGTGCCGCCGGCGTACACGACGCCGTTGTCCGCGGCGGCCAGCGACCAGACGATGCCGTTGGTCTGCCAGGTGGTGAGATCGTCCGCGGTGAGCGCCACCGGCGGTGTCAGCGCCACCGCCGGGGAGGCCCCGGCCGCGGTCGCGGACAGGGCTCCGGCGAACAGGCAGAGCGCGGCGGAGGCGGCCCGCACACGGCCACGTCCCCCGAGTCCCCGCCCCGTACTTCCGTTCATCTGATTCCTCCATGGATACTCCGCCGTTCACGGCGGAGAGGAAACGGGCTCCTGCGGAGCAGGGCGTCGAACTGGGGTCCGTCGCCAAGGCGGACCGCAGTGTCCTGACTCGCAGTTTTGGTCACCATGCGTGTTCGTACTGGTTTGTCGGCGTGACGGTGAAGCGCGTGAAGCGGGCGTTCAGGTACCGCTTCCACCCGGTCGATGCGCAGGCTGTGGAACTGTCGCGGACGTTCGGGTGTGTGCGGAAGGTCTACAACCCGGCCCTTGCCGCCCGCACCGAGGCGTGGGCGCGTGGGGAACGGGTCGATTACAGCGCCACATCGTCGATGCTGACGGCGTGGAAGAGGACCGGCGGGGTGTGTGCGGCGGCCGGGGGAGCGGCGACAGCGCTCGGCGCTCCCACCGCGAGGCCGAGGACCTCGGTGAACCCCCCGCCCGTGCGTCCGAGACGTCCGGGTCCTCTCATCGGTCCACCCGCACGGCCGCTCCGGTCAACTGGTCGGCCAGCAGCCGGATGTCCGCGTCGACCATGATCCTGGCCAGCTCCTGGGACTTCACGTCGGGCTTCCAGCCGAGCAGATCCTCGGCCTTGGACGCGTCACCGATCAGCGCGTCCACCTCGCTGGGGCGCTCGTACTTCGGGTCGTAGCGGACGTGCTCCGCCCAGTCCAGGCCCGCGTGCTCGAAGGCGTACTCGAGGAACTGCCGGACGCTGACCCCCACGCCGGTGGCCACCACGTAGTCGTCGGGGGTGTCGCACTGGAGCATCCGCCACATCGCCTCCACGTACTCGGGGGCGTATCCCCAGTCCCGTACGGCGTCGAGGTTGCCCAGGTGCAGCCGGTCCTGGAGTCCCGCCTTGATCCGGGCCACCCCGCGGGTGATCTTGCGCGTCACGAACGTCTCGCCGCGGCGCGGGGACTCGTGGTTGAACAGGATCCCGTTGACGGCGAACATGTCGTACGCCTCACGGTAGTTGACCGTGGCCCAGTACGAGTAGACCTTGGCCACGCTGTACGGACTGCGCGGGTGGAAGGGCGTTCTCTCGTTCTGCGGGGGCGGGTTGGCGCCGAACATCTCGGAGGACGACGCCTGGTAGATCCGGGTCTCGATGCCGCTGGCGCGAACCGCTTCCAGGAGTCGGATGGTGCCGAGTCCGGTGACGTCGCCGGTGTACAGCGGCGCGTCGAAGGATACCCGGACGTGCGACTGGGCACCCAGGTTGTAGACCTCGTCGGGGCGTATGTCACGCAGCAGGTTCACGAGGGCGACGCCGTCGGACAGGTCGGCGTGATGGAGCACGAAGGATCGATTCGCTTCCTCGGGCCCCTGGTAGATGTGGTCGATCCGCTCCGTGTTGAAGCTGGACGAACGGCGTATCAGGCCGTGGACCGTGTACCCCTTCTCCAGCAGCAGCTCCGCCAGGTACGAACCGTCCTGACCGGTCACGCCCGTGATGAACGCGGTTTTTGCCATGACTCCCCCCTTCTGTGGTCGCCCGATGGGCGGTTGGTTCACCGAAATATCTTGATCTGGGCGCATTGCGGCAAAAGGTCACCGAAGCGCGGTACGGCTGACACAATCCGAGCCATGACGACTGATCTCCCCGGCCCCTCCCAGGCATCCGCCCGCCCCCTCCTGCGACCCGGCGCCCGCATATTCGTCGCGGGCCACCGCGGTCTCGTCGGCTCGGCGCTGGTGCGCCGTCTCACCGCCGACGGGCACGAGGTGATCACCCGCGGCCGGGAAAACCTCGACCTGCGCGACGCGGAGGCGACCGGGGCCTTTCTGCGGGACGTCCGCCCGGACGCCGTGGTCGTGGCCGCCGCCAAGGTGGGCGGGATCATGGCCAACAGCACCTACCCGGTGCAGTTCCTGGAGGAGAACCTGCGCATCCAGCTCAGCGTGATCGCCGGCGCGCACGCCGCCGGGACCGAGCGACTGCTCTTCCTCGGCTCGTCCTGCATCTACCCCAAGCTCGCCCCGCAGCCGATCCGCGAGGACTCGCTGCTCACCGGCCCGCTGGAGCCGACCAACGAGGCCTACGCACTGGCAAAGATCGCCGGGATCGTGCAGGTCCAGTCCTACCGCCGGCAGTACGGCGCCTCGTACATCAGCGCCATGCCCACCAACCTCTACGGCCCCGGGGACAACTTCGACCTGGAGTCCTCGCACGTGCTGCCCGCCCTGATCCGCCGCTTCCACGAGGCGAAGCGGGACGGGGCGCCCGAGGTCACGCTGTGGGGATCCGGCAGCCCCCGCCGCGAGTTCCTGCACGTGGACGACCTCGCCACCGCGTGCGCACGACTCCTGGCGGTCTACGACGGCGACGAGCCGGTCAACATCGGCTGCGGCGACGACCTCACCATCCGGGAACTCGCCGAGACGGTCCGAGACGTGACGGCCTATCAGGGGCGCATCGCCTGGGACACCTCGAAGCCCGACGGCACCCCGCGCAAGCTCCTCGACGTGTCCCGCCTCTCCTCCCTCGGCTTCGAGCCGCAGATCCCGCTGCGGGACGGCATCGCCCGCACGTACGCCTGGTGGCTCGGTCAGCTCGCACCGCGCGGCTGACCGCCCGGCCCGGTGGCCACGGTGGCCCTGGACTTCCCGCACGCGTTCCCCCACCGCTCTCAGTACGCCCCGCGGCCGTCGGTGACGGCACGCACCGTACGGGCGAGGAGGCCCATGTCCGTGGCCACCGACCAGTTGTCGACGTACCAGAGGTCCAGCGACACCGTCTCCTGCCAGGACAGGTCCGAACGCCCGCTGACCTGCCACAGGCCGGTCAGCCCCGGTCTGACGGCCAGCCGCCGCAGCTCCCGCTCGTCGTAGCGCGAGACCTCCTCCGGCAGCGGAGGACGCGGGCCTACCAGGGACATGTCACCCCGTAGGACGTTGAGGAGCTGCGGGAGCTCGTCGACGGACGTCCGGCGCAGCGCGTGGCCGATCCGGGTGACCCGCGGGTCGCGACGCATCTTGAACATCGGACCCTCGCTCTCGTTCGCCGCCGAGAGCTGCTCCCTGCGCGACTCCGCGTCGGCCACCATCGTGCGGAACTTCCACATGGTGAACGGCCTGTTGTGGCGCCCGTGACGGGTCTGCCGGTGGAAGACGGGCCCGGGTGAGGTGAGCCGCACCGCCAGTGCGACGCAGAAGAGCACCGGCGCGAGCACCAGCAGTCCGAGCGCCGCGCCGCCCCGGTCGACGACGGCCTTGAGCACCGCCTGCGCACCGCGCCGCAGCGGCGGCGCGACGTGCAGCAGCGTCAGCCCCGCCACGGAGGTCGGGCGCACCCGGGCCGCGGCGATCCCCGACAGCTCCGAGAGGACGCAGAGCGCGAGCCCGCTGTCGTGCAGACCCCACGACAGCCGGCGCAGCCGGTCGTCGTCGAGCCGCGGGCCGGGCGCGAGGAGCACCAGGTCCGCGTCATGGGTGAGGGCCCCGCCGAGCACGGTGGACACGTCGTCGTGGGCCCGCTCGGGAGCGAGCCGCCCGGGTACGGGCATCCCGCAGTTCGGTACCGCCGGTCCCACCGGAACCGCCGCCACCACCGCGTACGCGTGGTCCGTACGGGAGTTGAGCAGGCCGATCGTACGGTCCAGCCCCGCCGCCTCGCCGACCACCAGCACCCGCCGGGCCGCTCCACGACGGGCGGACAGCCGACGGGCCGTCGCCCCGGCGAGCACCGCCACGGCCGGACCGGGCACCAGGGCCGCGACGGCGGTCGCCGGGTCCAGGGACCCGCCCGTCACGGCCAGGAGCACGGCGAGCAGCCCTACGAGCACCAGCCAGTCGCCCAGCGGATTCCCCCGGACCCGTCCGGCGTCCCGTGCCGCGTACCGGCCGCGCGCGGCGCGCACGACGGCCCAGGCCGTCGCGGCCACCGCTGCGGCGATCGGTGCCCCCGGCTGGTCACCGGCGCGCAGCACCAGCAGGGCCGGAAATCCCAGCCCCAGTACGTCCGTCAGGACCAGGAGCGGCAGGTGCCGTCCCGGCTTCCGCTTCGCTCCCGGCCGGTCCACGCGGTCGCGCGGCACGGCCGGGGCCGTCCACAACTCCTCCGGAGTCGCCGGACGGCTCCGGGCCGTGGCGGTACGCGGCCGTGGCGCGCCCGCGAACCCCACGGTCCCGGATATATCCGATTCAGGTATTTCGACATGCCCCATGAACCCCCCAGCCACAGTTGCATCCCCACAAACGGGGCGCATCCGTCGATCCAGGGGATGACGGATGCGCCCTCGCTCGGTGCACGATATCCACACACGTGCCATTTCGCTGGAGTTCTCGTGAAGTTCAGGCGGCCGGATCGCCCGGCTCCCGCCGCATTCCGCATTGGATCTCCGGGCCTGTGCGCAGTTGTCGGTATCTGGTGGTTTCCGGCAAGCGCTTGAGCAGGGTGTCGGGAGGCGTGAACCGCGCCGCCGCGTTCCCGCGCGCCTCGCCGACGGCCTGACGCGGGTCCCGTCGCCCCGAAGTTCCGCGTGGTGCGCGGGAGTTGCGAACGCGAATTAGGGGGGCGCGAGGGCCCGTTCCCCCGTTCGTGGACAGGTTCGTTCCTGTGTGCGGGCGGGTGGGGTCTGTCCGGCGTGCCCGGTATATCCGTATGCTCCTGACCGGCCTGTACGCCGTATCAGGAGGTTTCATGCCATCTCGCGCGATGTACTGCTACACCTGCGGCTCCGACGAGGAACACCGGTCACTCACCGGCAACGAGAAGGACTGGCTCAGGAGCCGCACGGGCCGCAAGGCCGTCGAGGAGTTCTTCATGTGCAAGGCGCCCGAGTGCCGCAATCTGCGCACCGGCTTCAACAAGCACCCCTTCGACCCCGTCATCCGCGTCCCCCTGCCCGACTGACCTCCCGGCGGTGCGCACGGGCGAACCCGCCGCTCAGGACGTCGGGCCCCCGGCCGGTAGATAGCCCTGCCGCACCGCGTGGACACCGGCCTGGAAGCGGCTGCGGGCTTCGAGGTCGCCCATCAGGCCGGTGGCGATGCGGCGGGCGGTGCGCGGGGAGACACCCAGACGTTTGGCTATGGCCTCGTCCGTGTATCCCCGCGCCAGCAGCCGCAGGGCCTCGTCCTGCTGACGGGTCAGCGAACACGCCTCGTGCCTCTCGGCCGGGCCGAGCGGCTGGGCCTGCCCCCACACGCTTTCGAACAGGGCTTCCAAGGCCGCGATGAGCCCCCGCCCCGACACGACGAGCGCGCCGAGCGAGGAGTCCTGGTCGTCCAGGGCCACCAGGGCGAGCCGGTGATCGGTGATGATCATGCGCGTGCTGAGGGAGGGCGCCGTGCGCGTCTCGCCGCCGATCGACGTCAGCCACTTGACGTGCGCGACCGTGGGGGCGTGATTGCGGATGCTGTCGAGATAGACCGTACGCATCCGGACACCACGGCCCAGCAGTTGCTGGTTGAGCGGCCGGGAGGCCCGCATGTTCTCCTCGGTCTGCGCACCGCCCGTGGCGAACGTGAGGATCTCCTCCTCCACCTCGGCGTGCAGCCGGGCCAGGTAGTCCCGGACGTGGTCCACGCCGTCCAGGTGGACCACCGGTGACTCGCCCGGCACGGGATGGGCCGGGGTGAACTCGCTGAGCAGCTCGGCCACCGCGGCCTCGCCCTCCTCCACCCGCTGCCTGCGCGCCGCGAGTTCGGCCCGCTGGCGGGCCAGCAGCAGCTCCAGGCCCAGCCGGGGATCGACCACGTGCATCCGCTGCGGGTCCCCGTCCGCCGCCGGGCGGACCAGTGACAGGCTGCGCAGCAGTCCGATGGCCCCGTCGAGCTGACCGGCGGTCAGCCCCAGCCGTGCACGGTGCTCCTCCGGACTCGTCCCGGGACGGTCGAGCATCGCCCGATACACCGTCTCCGCCACCGGGTCCAGACCCAACCGGTCAAGCATCGCCCCCCCTTGGCCCCCCTGGCCCCTCTCGTCCCAGATCATGGCACGGGTACCCCGCTTCGGACATGGGGCCCCTGGGGCCGGGGCGGGGCGCGGCGGCGGATTCCGTACGGCGGCCGCACTCGATCCGTACAGGAGGCGAAGGGCGTCCGGGCGGGATCCCGACGGCTCCCTGGACGAAAAGGGCCATGGCCCCATCGGTCCACCGGTCTGACCTTCACCGTGTCGTCACTTCCGTACAAAACTCACCATGCTGTGCATCGATCCCCACAGATGGTCGGAAGGGCTCCTCACATGCTCCGTGCTCACCGCTCCTCCTGTCTGGCCTTCGCGGCCCTGATGCTGACCGGCTCCGCCCTTCTCGCCGGTGTCGTGCCCGCCCAGGCGACGGACGTCGGCGTCACCGCCACGCACGAGCCCTCCGGCCCGCCGCCCCAGACACCGGCTCGCCCCGATGTCCCTGGTCACGGGCCGAATCCCCACGACTTCGGCTGGCAGTAGGCGCGGCAGCCGTGCGGCTCGACCCGGCTGTGGCGGACCAGAGGGAGGAAGGGCGGACGACGGTGCGATTCCAACTGCTCGGTCCCCTGAGCATCACCGACGGGCGGGACGTCGTCGTGCTCCCGCCCTCCAAACCGACCGCGCTGCTGGCCGCTCTGCTGATCCGCCCCGGCTCGGTGGTGTCCACCGACCGTCTGCGCGGTGTGGTGTGGGGCGAGGAGCAGCCCGCGACGGCGAAGGCGGCCCTGCAGAGCTGCGTCCTGCGGCTGCGCCGGATCTTCGCCAAGTACGGCATCGAGGACCAGGCCGTCATGGCGGTCGCCGGCGGCTACCGCGTGCGGGCCGACGCCGAGACGCTCGACCTGCTGCACTTCCGTCAGCTCGTCGACCGTGCGGCCGCTTCCGGGGAGGAGGCTGAGCTGTACACGCTGCGGGCCGCCCTCGCGCTGTGGCAGGGTCCGCTGCTCGCCAACGTCCCTTCCGACCTCCTGCACCGCGACGAGGTGCCACGGCTGGCGGAGGAACGGCTGAGGGTCCTGGAACGGGTCTGCGACATCGAACTGGAGCACGGGCGCTGCCGCGAGACTCTCGTCGATCTTTGGGAGGTTACGCGCGTATACCCCGCCCACGAGCGGTTTTCCGAGCAGCTGATGCTGGCCCTGTACCGGACGGGCCGGCAGACCGAGGCCCTGGCCGAATACCGCAGGGTCAAGCGGCACCTGCGGGAGGAGCTGGGCGTCGACCCCCGGGCGGACCTCCAGCGGCTGGAGCTGTCGATCCTGCGCGGTGACGATCTCGGAACCCCCGACAACGGGCGCGCGCCGGTGAGCCTCGCGGCGCCCGTTCCCGTGGAGCCCGCTCCCGCACCGCCCGTCCCCGTGGCGCCCGCCGCCGCGACGCCTCGTGACGCGGCTGCCGACACCGGGCCGGTGCCCCTCGCCGCCCCGCTGCCGGCGGTGCCCTGCTTCACGGGTCGGGACGCCGAAGTCGAGGCGCTGGTGAGCCTCCTGACGGGTGACCGGCCGCCCGGCCCGACGGTCGTGGTGCTCTCCGGGGCGCCCGGCGTCGGCAAGACCGCCCTCGCGCTGCACGCGGCGCACCTGGTGGCCGACCACTACCCGGAGGGCTGCCTGCTGCTGTCGCCGACCCGCCCCGACGGGAGGGCCCTCCCGGTGCGGGAGGCCGCCGACGAACTGCGCCGTGCCCTGCCCGCGAGGGCGGGTGAGGGGCGCGGCCGCCTCCTCGTCCTCGACGACGTCGTCCACCCGGACCAGGTACGTCCGCTGCTGACCGCCAACGCGGGCGGCGCCGCGATCGTGACCAGCCGGATGGGTCTGGCCGCGCTCGTCGCCACCCACGGAGGCGCCGTCCTCCGGCTCGGCACCCTGGAACCCGAGGACTCGCACGCGCTGCTGACCGCCGTGCTGGGCGGCGCGCGGATCGGCGCCGAGCCCGCCGCCGCACGGCGACTCGCGTCCCTGTGCGGGCACTTCCCGCTCGCCCTGCGGATCGCCGCCGCCCGGCTGATCACCAGGCCCCGGCTGCGGATCGCCGACTGTGTGGACCGGCTGCGGCACGATCTGCCGGCCCGGCTGACGCTGGCCGACGACCCCCGTATGTCCGTTCCGCTCATCCTGGACGAGGCGCTGGACCGGCTGCCCTCACCGCTGGCCGAGGCCCACCTCCGGCTGGGGGCGTCGGCCCATGACCCCCTGACCACCGGGCGGGCGGCCGACGTCCTCGGCCTGTCGGAGGAGACGGCGGAGGCGGTGATGGAACGGCTCCTGGACGCCGGCCTGCTGGAGGAGGGCCTGCCCGGGGCCTTCCGCATGCACGAACTCCTGCGCGCGCACGCCCGCCGTGCCGTGCCCCGGTCCGCCCACCGCCCCACCGTGCTCCGCCCGCCCCGCCGCGAGGACAGCCGGCCGGCGGTCGACAGGCCCCCGGCCGCCCTGCGCTGACGGGCCGCGCCGCCGCGTACCGAACCGCCCGTCGCCCGTACCGCACCCGCCCGGTGCCGACCGGCGCCCGCCCCGTACCGACCGCACCGCCTCCCCGACCCGTGTACAGGCCCAGACCCCCGGGCCGCCCCCGCCCGACCACAGACCAAGAGGTGTGACGCACGCATGGCCACGACACCGTACGCAGAGACCGCAGGAACCAGGCCCCGGGTCCGCCGCGACGTCCTGTTCACCCAGACACCCGACGGCGTGATCTTCCACAACGCCGACGGCGGCTTCCAGCTCACCTCCAGGTCCGCCTACCGGTTCGCCACCCTCCTCGTCCCGCACCTGGACGGCACCAGATCCGTCGACGAGATCTGCCAGGGCTTCGGAGAACGGCAGAAGGCCATGGTGGGCGAACTCGTGAAAGCGCTCTACGCGCGTGGTTTCGCCCGCCCGGTCCCGGCACCGGGCGAAACGGGCTCGCCGGCGACCGTGCCCGCCGTCGCCGCCCGCTTCGCCCAGCAGATCGCGTACGTCGACCACTACGCCGACGGCGCCGAGGACCGGTTCGCGCGCTTCCGCGCCACCCGGGTCGCCGTCCTCGGCGACGGCCCGGTCGCCCGCTGGTGCGTGCTGTCCCTGATACGCAACGGCTGCGCGGCCGTCGCCTACGACTCCGCCCTCGCGGACGGCTCCGGAAGCGTGACGCCCGAGGAGTTCGCGACGATCCACCAGGAGGCGGCACAGCTCGCGGAGCAGGACTGCCCCGTCGAGATGACGCTCCTCCCGGCCGCCGCACCGTCGCAGCCCGGCTGGGCGGCCTACGACGGATACGACATCGTCGTGGCCGCTTCCGGGCCCGGCGCCCCCGGGACGGTGCTGCGCCTGCTGCGCGAGGGGGTGCCGGACGGCCGGACGCTGCTGCCCGCCTGGACGTTCGGCCGGAAGGCCGTTATCGGGCCGGTGATGACCTCCGGCTCCGAGGGCTGCTGGTCCTGCGCCGCCCTGCGGCTGGGCGGGGCCGGGGACCTGGCGTCGGACGCGGCCGCCGCGGACCTGTGGAGCGGTCTGGCCCTGGGCACCGGGACGTCGGGCGAACAGCCCGCGGGCCCGCTCACCGCGATGCTCGGCAACCTGCTCGGCTACGAGGTGTTCCGCCTGGTCACCGGTGCGCTGGCCGCCGAGACCCGGGGGCAGCTGCTGATCCAGGACATGGCGTCCTTCGACGTCGCGGCGGAGCCGCTGCTGCCCCACCCGCGCTGCCCCCACTGCGTCGGCAGCGCCCCCCGGGGCGGCCCGGAACCCGTCGATCTGACATCGGCCCCGACCCGCCCGGCTTTCCTCCCGACGGTCGCCACCGCCCCCGACGACGACGCCGCCGAGGGCCCCCTGGCCGAGCTGGAGCGCCGCTCCTCACTCGTCCGCCCGCACGCCGGGGTCTTCACCCGGTACGCGGACGAACCGCTGACCCAGACGCCCCTGAAGGTGGGCTCCCTGGTGCTCGGCCTGGGGCCGGGAGTCACCCGGACCGTCACGGCCTTCGACGTCCACCACACCGCGGGTGCCCGGCTGCGCGCGCTGAACGCCGCCGCCGTCGTCTACGCCGAACACGTCGTGCCCGCGGCACCTCTGGGGAGCACACAGGCCCGCCGGCTGCCCTCCGCGCTGACGACGGCGTCCGGCACCGGCGGTGCCGGGAGCACCGCGTGGGCCCTCGCCACCTCGCTCGTGACGAAGGAACAGGTGCTGGTTCCCGCCGGGGCCGTGCGCCCGTTCGGCCCGGACAACCGTGACCGGGGGTTCGAGCGGACGCGGGCCGGTGCGGGCGCGGGTGCGGACCTGCCGGAGGCCGCCGCCGCGGGCCTGCTGTCGGCACTCGCCCACGACGCCCTCCGACGGGCCGTCAGAGGCGTCGGGGAGACGGCGGTGATCCCGCCCTCGGCCTTCGGTGAGGACCCGGAGGTGACCTTCCTGCTGCGGTCAGCGGGCCATCTCGGCATCACCGCCGCCCTGTTCGACCTCGGCGAGCGTACGCACTCCGGCGCGTCCGTCGTCCTCGCCCGGACCACCGGGGACGCGACGACGCCCGCGTACTGGGCGGTGGGCGCGGCCCTGGACCTCGGGGCCGCCGCCGTCGACGCCCTGCGCGACCTGCTCGGCCAGGCACAGTTCGCCGCCGAGGGACTCGGCCTACCCGACACCGGCGACCCGCTGCTGCGCGACCTGGACCCCGCGCTGATCCCCGTCACCGCGAACGCCGGTGACGCGCCCGGGGAGCCCGCGGACTGGACCCGGCTCCTGGAACGTCTCGCCGCCGACGGACGGGACGCGCTCGTCGTGCCGACGCACGCCGGGGACCTGCCGACCGCCGGGATCCACACCGTCCGCGTCCTGCTCACGGTGGCCGCAGATGCCCGCTGAGACCATGGACCGGCGGCCCGGACAGGCGGACCCGCCCCGGCGGTCCGCCGCGCGGGCCGAGTCCTCCCGCCGCTTCGCCGGGGCCCTGCGGGAGGCTCTGGACGAGGTCCGCACGGCGCGCGTCCCGGCCGTCGCGGTGGGCGCCCTCGGCGTCCGGGACGCGTACACCGATCCCGCCGCACCGGGGGACCACGTACCGGTGTACCTGTACGGGCGTCAGGTGCTGGTCGGGCCGTGGCCCGCCGCCGGACGGGACACGGGGTGCGGGACCTGCCTGGAGCGCCGGTGGCAGGGGGTCCGCTCCGTGTCCCTGCGCGAAGGGCTCGAACTCGGCTCCGGCACCCGGTCGGTGGCCCCCTGGCCCTACGCCACCCCGTTCGCCGCCACCGCCGTGGCCGCACTGCTGGCCGCCCTCGCCGAGGAAGCCGCGGAAGCCGCGGAAGCCGCGGAAGCCGAGGGGGCCACGGGTGCCGCAGGAGCCGTGGAAGCCCAGCGCCCGCAGGCCGCCCGGGCTCCGTACCCCGACGTGCACCTCCTGGACCTGGACACCATGAACGTGCGCCGTCACCCGCTGGTGCCCGATCCGGAGTGTCCCTCCTGCGGAGCGCCCGGACCGGACACCGCCGAGGGCGCGGCCCTGACCCTGCGGCCCGCGCCCAAGTACCGGCCGGGTGCCTTCCGGGTCCGCCGATTGGAGGACCACGGCCTGCCGGTGGACGCCTTCGCCAACCCGCACTGGGGCGCGCTCGGACCGTCCGTCATCTGCGACGTCGCGTCCACCACGACCTCCGCCACCGTCGGCTGCTTCTCGACCCGCTCCGGCGCCTACCTGCGCGAGACCTTCTGGGGCGGCCACGCGGACAGCTTCGGCAGGAGTCTGCGCATCGGCGTCCTGGAAGGCCTGGAGCGGTACGCGGGCATGCGCGCCCGGAGCCGGACCACCGGACTCGTGGCCTCCCTCGACGACCTGGGCCCGGACGCCGTCGACCCCCGTGAGACCGGCCTGTACGCCGAGGAGTTCTACCGGGACAACCCCCGGGTGCGGCCCTTCACCCCCGACCGGGAGATCCCCTGGGTGTGGGGCTGGTCGCTGCGCGACGCCCGCCCGCGTCCCGTCCCCGAGATCCTCGCCTACTACCACGCACCCGGCCTGGAGAACCGGTTCGTGCAGGAGAGCTCCAACGGCTGCGCCTCCGGCGGCAGCCCGGAGGAGGCCGTCTACTTCGGGCTGATGGAGGTCATCGAACGGGACGCGTTCCTGCTCGCCTGGTACGGGCAGGTGCCGCTGACCGAGATCGACCCGGCGACCAGTACCCGCCCCGGCACCCGGCACATGGTGGACCGGCTCGCCATGTACGGCTACCGGGCCCGCTTCTTCGACACCCGGATCAGCTTCCCCGTCCCCGTCGTCACCGCCGTCGCCGAACGCTTCGACGGAGGCGTCGGCCGCATGTGCTTCGGCGCGGGCGCCGGGCTCGACCCGGAATCGGCCCTGGACTCCGCCCTCTGCGAGATCGCCACGGACTCGGTGAACCTCGTCGGCCGGACCCGGCGCGACGAGACCCGGCTGCGTGCCCTGGCCCAGGACTTCGACCAGGTCACCAGCCTCCACGACCACCCGCTCGTCTACGGCGTACCCGAGATGGGCGACCACGCCGACTTCCTGCTGCGGCAGCCGGACCCGCGCCCCCCGGTCGACGTCACCGGCCTGCGGTGGCCCGGCGCGGACGGCGCACCCGTCAGCCCGGACCTGCGGGAGGACCTGCTGCGGGCGGTGGGAGCCGTCACCGCCGCCGGGTTCGACGTGGTCGTCGTCGACCAGACCCTGCCCGAACAGCGCGCCCTGGGCCTGCACACCGTGAAGGTGCTGGTCCCCGGACTGATCCCGATCGACTTCGGCTGGTCCCGGCAGCGCGTCCGGCACATGCCCCGCACACGCACCGCGCCGCGTGAGGCCGGACTGCGCGACACCGACCTGACCGCCGACGGGCTCAACCCGGCCCCGCACCCGTTCCCGTGACGGACGTCCCTGCCGACCGCCCATCCGAAAGGGGAGACCCCATGGGGTACGCCCACGAGTACGCGAACGCCGTCATGCACCGCGGCCGGATCCCGATGGAGCCCGCCGACTTCGTCCCGGACTGGGCCGACGGTCCCCGCAAGGGCAAGTTCTACCCCGGAGCCGAGACCTACCCCCTGCCCGACGGCGACGACCTCGCCGACGCCCCGGCGGCCCACGGCCTGCTCCCGGCGGCCCGGGGCGAGGCGGATCCCGGTGAACGCGCGGCCGGATTCACCCTGCCGCTGCTGTCCGCGATGCTCAAGGACTCCTACGGTCTGACCGGCCGCCGGCTGGGCGTCCAGGCCAACAGCGACCTGTCCGGCCTGCCGTTCTACACCCACGCCAACTGGTCCCGGGGCACCGCCGGCGGCGGCGGGCTCTATCCGGTCAGCGTCTACTGGGTCTCCGGCCCGTCCGGACCGCTGACCCCGGGCATCCACTACTACGACGTCCACCGGCACGCCGTGCAGCGGCTGCTGGCCGGTGACGTGTCCGGCCAGGTGCGGGAGGCGCTGGGAGCGGACGCGCCGGCCGAGGCGCTGGCCACCGACCAGTACCTGGTCCTGGGCGTCAAGTACTGGCAGAACGCGTTCAAGTACAACAGCTTCTCCTACCACGTGGTCTCCACCGACCTCGGAACCGTCGTCCAGACCTGGCGGATCTGGGCCGGTGCGCGTGGCCTGCGGACGGCACCGGTGCTGTGGTTCGACGAGCCCCGGCTGAACGGGCTGCTCGGCGTGGCGGGCGAGGAGGAGGGCGTCTTCGCCGTCGTCCCGCTGCGCTGGGACGGTCCCGCGTCCCGGACGCCCCCGCCCGCCGTACCGGGACCGGACCCCGCGCACCGGCCCGCCGCACCGGAACCCGGCCCCGCGTACCGGCCCGCCGTCCGGTACCGGGACGTCGAGCGTTCCCGCACCGTGCTGGAGTTCCCGACCGTTCTCGCCATGCACGCGGCGACCGTGGCACGCGCGGCGGACCGCCCGGCCCCCGGCGCCCTCGCCGCAGCCGCGGCCCTCCCCGCACCCGCCGGGGGCACGCGCGCCGCACTGCCCGCACCGGCCTTCCCGGAGATACCGGTACGCCGGGCGCTGCGCGGGCGGCGCAGCAGCTTCGGCCGCTTCGACGCGGCCCGCCCGGTCACCCCCGCACAGCTCTCGGCGGTCCTGGCGGCCTGCGCGGCGACGTCGCTGGGCGGCGACGCCGACCCGGCGGACGCCGTACCGCTGGCCACGCTCTACGCCTTCGTCAACCACGTCGAGGGCATCGAGCCGGGCGCGTACGCCTACGACCCGGACGCGGGGGAGCTGCGGCTCGTCGTGCCGGGCCCGCAGGGGGCGTTCCTCCAGGAGAACTACTTCCTGGCCAACTACAACCTGGAGCAGGCCGGCGTCGTCCTCGTGCCGACCGTCCGCACCACAGCGGTCCTGGACGCGGTGGGGGACCGGGGCTACCGGCTGGCCGTCGGCACCGCGGGCGCCGTCGCGCAGACCTTCTACGTGGCCGCCGCCGCCCTGGAGCTGGGCGCGGGGGTGGCCCTCGGCTTCGACAACATCTCGTTCGTCGAGAAGCTAGGCCTGGGGGACGGTGACGAGGCCCCCCTGCTGATCATGCCGCTCGGCCACGAACGCCCCCGGCCCGCCGACTTCCGCCACGAGATCGCCTGACCGGGGAGACTTCCGATGACACTCACGACGTCCGACACACCGACCCCGCCCACTCCCGACGCTCCTCTCGGCCCTCCGCCCGCCGTGCGGTGGGAGCCCGGCCGCCGCTTCGTGCTCCGGGCCGCCGGCCTGCCCGTGGAGAGCGTGCACGGGCTGCGCTGCGTCCGTACCCGCCGCTGGGCCGACGAGGTCCTGGACGGGGAGGAGCGCCTGCGCGCGGGCGGCGCGGCCCTCAGCGAACTGCTGCACGACCTGCTCAAGGCCGCCGACGCCGTCGGGCCGGACGCCCGCCGCGCCCTGCTGGCGCTGCGCCGCCAGGTGTTCAACAACCGGCTGCCCGCCGACGCCGACGCCGCCGTACGCCTCGTGGCGGGCCTCGACGAGGAGGCCGGTGCCCGCACCGCGGCGTGGCTGCGCGACCGCGCCGGGCTGACCGGACTCCGCGACCGGGGTGCCGAACTGCTCGCCGCCGAACTGCGCACGGCGCGCGGCGAACTGCGCACCCTCCTGGCCGGGGAACGCCTCAGGCTCGGCCTGCTGCTGGCCTCGCCGACGCTCGACAGCCGGCTCGACGCCTATCTGCGCGACACCGGTGCCGAGCCGGGCAGACGCATGCGGAAGATCGAACGCTCCGCACTCGCCTACCTCTACCGGACGGCCTGCAAGACCAGCCCATTCAGCACCTTCACGGCCGTGGCCCTGGGCACCTTCGACGGCGACCCGGCGGACGCCCGGGCCGCCCTGAGCACCGGCGAGGACTGGACGAGCCATGTGCGGCTCAACGTCGTCGCCCTCGGCCGGCTGGCCGACCTGATCCTCGCGGACCCCGTACTCCGCCAGGACCTGCCCGTCGTGCTGTCCCCCGGCTGGGGCCGCGACGAGGACCGCATCCGCTACGTCCGGCAGTGGGTGACGGCGGGCGACGACAGTGCCGCCGTCACCTTCGACTCGGTGCGCGACCGGCTCTTCTACCTCCGCGGCAGCGGCACCCTGGAGCGGCTGCTCGGCCTCTTCGACAGCCGTACGGACCTCCGCCACCGTGACCTCGTCGACTGGCTGCACGCCGAGCACGGCGCCGAACGCACCGAGTGCGAACGCTATGCCGCGGCCCTGCTGCAGCTCGGCATGGTGCAGGTGCCCTGCCTGCGCACCGACGTGCACACCCCGGACCCGCTGGGCTCCTTCCAGGAGGCCCTGCGCACCCTGGGAGCCCCCTGGGCCGACCGGGTGGCCCGTGGCCTGGAAGGCCCGGCCGCCTGCCTGGCGGCGTACCCGGCCGCCGGGACCGACGAACGCCGGACCCTGCTGCGCACCCTGCGCGAACAACTCCTCGACGTCCAGCGGGAGCTGGGCGCACAGGATCCCGCGCTCCCGCAGACCCTGCTGTACGAGGACGTCAGCGCCGGGGACGACCTGGTCTGCGGGCCGGGCGTGCTGACCGGTGCGACGGGGCGGGCCCTGCGGGCGGTCGAGGGAGTGCTGCCGATGTTCGACATGACGCTGCCCCAGCGCATCACCCTGCGGGGCTTCTTCGTCGCCCGGTACGGGCGCGGCGGCCGGTGCGACGACCTGCTCGGACTCGTCCACGACTTCCACGAGGACCTCTTCGACCAGTACATCTCCTTCACGTCCAAGCGACGCGCGTTCGACGAGGACGGCACCTACGTGCCGGAGGAGAACTGGCTCGGCCAGCCCGCGCTCAGGACGCTCGACGACGCCCGTCGGCGGTTCGTCGCCGGCATGCGCGAGCTGTGGGAGGAGGCGGACGGATCCGGGGAGATCAGCCTGCCCGGGGAACTGCTCACCGCGGTCGCCGAGGAACTCGCACCCCTCACCGCTGACTTCACCCCGCAGAGCCACCACCTCCAGCTGGCCCGCCCCGCTCCTGGCGGCAGCGGGGAGTCCCTGGTCGTCCTCAACCGCTCCTACGGGGGAGTGGCGTTCCCCTTCAGCCGCTTCACCCATGTGTACGACGGCCACGGCGGCACGGAGGGCGCCGACGGTCCCGGACTGACCGGCCGGCTCCGCACGGAGCTCCGCGCCCGGCAGCCCCGGGGTGCGGTGTTCGCCGAGCTCACCGGCGGGCCGGTCACCAGCAACCTCAATCTGCACGGCCGTCTGACGGACCACCAGATCGTCTGCCCCGGCGAGACGGCCACCGTCCCCGAGGACGGCCGGATCCACCTCGACGACCTGTACCTGGAGCACGACGAGGAGGACGACCGTCTCGTCCTGCGTTCGCGAAGGCTGGAGCGCGAGGTCGTTCCCGTCTATCTCGGCTACCTCGTGCCCGTGGCACTGCCCGAGATCCCCCGCACCCTCCTGCTCCTCTCGCCGAGCACCATGGCCCCCTCGAACGTCTGGGGCGGCGTCCCCGAGGGCGAACCCGTGGACGGGGTGACGCGCCGGCCCCGGGTGCGCCACGGCGATCTCGTGATCAGCCGGCGCAGCTGGACGGCGGAGACGTCGGCGCTCCCGGTCCGCCGCCCCGGGACGGGCGAGGAGGAGTGGTACCTGGACTGGCAGCGCTGGCGGCGCACCCACCGGCTGCCTGACCAGGTCTTCGCCACCCTGACCCGGGACGGCCGCGCGGCCCTCGGCGCCAAACCGGCCTACGTGGACTTCGGCAGCCACCTCTCCCTGACGGCGTTCGACGCCCTCGTGGAGCGCGAGCCCGGCACCCGGGTCGTCCTGCGCGAGATGCTCCCCGCCGAGGACGAGCTGCACCTGGCCTCGGCGCGGGGCAGCCATGTGGCCGAACTGGCCGTAGAGACCTTCACCTTCCGCTCCAGCACCGAGGACGGCCCGACATGCCCGAACTGACGTCGCCCCGCCCCGCCCGGCCGGTCGCCGGCCCGGCGGACGGGGAATGGCTCGCCCTGCACGTCTTCTACGCCGCCAGCCCCCGGCCGATGCTGGTCGACTGCGTCCGCCCGCTGGTGGACCGGCTCACGGAGGAAGGCCTGCTGGCCGGGCACTTCTTCATCAACTACTGGCTGGAGGGCCCGCACGTCCGGCTCCGGCTGCGCCCGTCGAGCGCCGCCGCCGCACCCGAGGTGCGCCGCAGGGCCGAGGAGGCGCTCGGCACGTTCCTCCGTACCCGACCCGCGCTGTACGAGGTGGACTCGGGCTTCCTCAAGGACTTCTACAACGCCCTGTTCGACATCGAGTTCCCCGGCGAGGACCGGGGCCGCTACATGGGCGAGGACGGCCGGATGAACCTGCGGCCGAACAACTCCTTCTCGTACGAGGCCTACGCCCCCGAGTACGCCAAGTACGGCGGGCCCGCCGGGGTCGAGCTCGCCGAATGGCACTTCCGGCACTCCAGCGACCTGGTCATGGACGCCTTCCGCACCATGAACCTGCACCTGCGCACCGTGCTGCTGGGCACCTCCGCGCAGCTGATGATGGTGATGGCGAGCTGCTTCCTGCCGGAGAAGGACCGCCTCGCCGACTACCTCGACGGCTACTACGAGTTCTGGCACCGCGCCTTCCCCGGGACCGGGTTCATCGGCTCGAAGGAGTACGAGCGCAACTACGCCGAGATGGCACCCGCGCTGGGCCGCCGGTTCGCCGAGATCCACGCCGCCGTCTCCGCGGGCGAGCTGCGGCGGCTGCCCGCGTTCCTGCGGGGCTGGGCCGCCCACTGCCTGGAGCTGCGCGCACGCGTGGTGGACCTGGCCGGCCGCGGCGAGCTCGCCTTCCCCGCCTGGGACGGGCCCGCCCGCGAGGACGCCGGACAGGAGCGCCCCGAGCAGACGCGGGCCGCCCCGCCGAAGACGCTGACCCATGTGCCCGCGGTCCTGCCGCGGCTGCTCTCCCCGTACATGCACATGACCAACAACCGGCTGCATGTGACGATCCGCGACGAGGCCTATCTGTCCTTCGTCCTCGGCCAGGTGCTCCGGGAAGAGGACGCCGGCGGCGCCGGGGCGCACGCATGACCGCCGCCCCCGGCACGCCCGCCGCGCCGGAACACGCCGGGGCCCACGCGGCGGCCCGTGCCTATCGGCCGGCGCTGCGCGAGGGGGTGCTGCTGAGCCCTGCCCTGCTGCGCGGCCCCCGCACCGTGCACCTGGTCAAGCACCCGGGCAGCGGTGCCGCGTTCGAGGTGGGCGTCAAGGAGTACTTCGTCATCGCCCGGCTCGACGGGACACGGAACCTCGACGACATCGGCCCCGCGTACGCCACCCGCTTCGGCCGCCGCCTCGCCGAGGACAACTGGAACCGGCTGCTCGGCCTCCTCGGCGCGCGCGGTCTGCTGTCCGGCGCCCCCGACCCCCCACCCGCCCCACCGGCCCCGCCCCGCACCGGCACCCTCTGGCACGGCACCCGGCGGATGGTCGCCGACGCCGACGCGACGACCGCCCGGCTGCACCGGATCCTGCGGCCCCTGCTCCACCCCGCCGTACAACTCCCGCTGCTGGCCGCCGTGCTGGCCATGCTGGTGGTGCTCGGCCTGAACGCCGGGGAACTCCTCGACGGCACCGCCGAGTTGATCCGAAACCCGCTCGCCCTCGCCGCGGTGGCCCTGCTGCTGTGGTTCAGCATCACCCTCCACGAGCTCGCCCACGGCGTCGCCGCCCAGCACTACGGCGGCCATGTCGCCGAGATCGGACTGCGCTGGCGGCTCCCGGCCGCGATGCTCTACTGCACGGTCGACAACTACCTCTTCCTGCCCGGCCGGCGCGCCAAACAGGTGATCGCCGGCGCGGGCGCCTACGTCAACCTGCTGCTCCTGCTGCCCTTCACCCTCTGGTGGCTGCTCCTCCCGCAGGACGACCCCACCCGTCCCCCGCTGGCCGGTCTGCTGCTGCTCGGCAGCGTCCAGGGCCTCAGCAACCTCGTCCCCCTCCCCCCGCTGGACGGTTACCGGATGCTCGGCCACGCCCTGGGCGTCGCCCACCTCGCCCCCGAGACCCGCGCCTACCTGACGCTGCGCCGGGGCAAGGGCGGGGCGGACGCCACCGCCGCGTACCCCCGGCGGGCCCGCCGCCTCTACACGGCGTACGGGATCGGCTCGGCGGCCCTGATCCTCCTCGCCGCGGCCGGCACCTGCACGGCGGCCCTGCTGCTGCTCCGATGACCCGACCGCGCCCCGCCGACCGACCCGAAGGACCCACGCACCACATGAGTGAGGTAGAGGCCATGCGAGCCACACCCCCCGAAGGCACCACCCCGTCCCCGGCCGTCGAAGTGGTGGGGGTCTCCAAGCGGTACGGAGACCGGCAGGCCGTCGACGACGTGTCCCTGAAGATCCGCCGCGGGGAGTTCTTCGGCCTCCTCGGCCCCAACGGCGCGGGCAAGTCCACCCTGGTGGAGATCATGGAGGGGCTGCGCCGGGCCGACTCGGGAACGGTCGCCCTCTTCGGCGAGTCCCCCTGGCCGCGCAACACCGCGCTGCTGCCCCGCCTCGGCGTGCAGACACAGTCCTCGGCGTTCTTCGTACGGCAGACCGCGCACGAACACCTGCGCACGGTCGCCGCCCTCTACGGGGCCTCCCGGGCCGCCGTCGACACCACCCTGGACTCCGTGGGGCTTACCGAACACCGCGACATACAGGTGGAGAGCCTCTCCGGCGGCCAGCGCCAGCGCCTGGCCATCGCCTCCGCACTCGTCCACGGCCCTGAACTGATCTTCCTGGACGAGCCGACCGCCGCCCTCGACCCGCAGGCCCGCCGCGCCCTGTGGGAGGTGCTGCGCGGACTCAAGGCCGAGGGCCGCACCATCGTCTACACCACGCACCACCTCGACGAGGCGGAAGCACTGTGCGACCGCATCACCATCCTCGTGGACGGCGCGATCGCCGTGACGGACTCCCCGCACAACCTCGTCGACGCCTCCGAGGCCCCCAGCCGGCTGATGCTGCCGCTGGGCAGGCTCGACGAACAGCAGGCGGCGGCGATCCCCGGCGTCGACCGCGTCACCGTCCAGGGCGGCTCCCTGGTCCTGGAGACACGGACGTCCGGACGGGTGCTCACCGCCGTCGACCGCCTCACCGGACTGGACGGCGTACAGACCCGCACCGCCGGCCTGGAGGACGTCTACCTCGACCTCACCGCCCGGCTCACCGCCCGGCGGACCACCGGCCGGAACGCCGAGACGACGGAGCAGCAGGCATGAGCACGTACACCGCACTGACCGCGGCGGGCTACCGCGCCCAGGTCCGCGACCGCACGACCCTCTTCTTCACCTTCGCCTTCCCGCTCCTCTTCCTCGTCGTCTTCGGCCTGATCTTCCGCGGCCAGGACGTCGAGCAGAGCGGCCTGTCCTACATCTCCTACACCGCCGCCGGAGTGCTCTCCTGGGGCGTGGCGAACGCCGCCGTGTTCGGCATCGCGTTCACCCTCATGCAGTGGCGGACCGACGACATCCTGCGGCTGATCCGGATGTCCCCGGCCCCGCTGTCCGCCGTCATCGGCTCCCGCTACGCCCTCGCCCTCGTCGTCGGCCTCGTCCAGTCGCTGCTGTTCGTCGGCGTGGCGATGCTGCCGCTGTTCGGCCTGGAGCCCGCCTCCGGCTGGCCCCTGCTGATCCCGGTGATGACCCTCGGCATCACGACGTTCCTGCTGCTCGGCGTGATCATCGGCTCCTTCGCCAACACCCCCGAGTCCGTCGCGGCCGTCGCGAACTTCCTGATGCTGCCCATGGCCTTCCTGTCCGGATCCTTCTTCCCGATGGACGCCATGCCCTCCTGGCTGCAGAAGGTCTCCCTGATCATGCCGCTGCGCTACCTCAACGACGCCGTGTCCAACGCCCTGACCGGCCGCGGCGACTTCTCCGACATCGCGATCGGCTGCGCGGGCCTCGCCGTCTTCGCCCTGGTCTTCGGCGTCGTCGCGATCCGGACCTTCCGTTGGACGAAGGCCTCGTGACCACCGCCACGCGGCCACAGCCGTCCCCACCGCTGCCGCACCCGATGGACCGGGCGCGGACCGTGCTCCACTCCGCTCTCGACGACCGGCTGGGCCCCGGCACCCCCCAGGTCGTCCCGGTCGGTGCCACCGACGCCGCCGCCACCCTCGGCGACCTGGGCGCCCCCGACCCCTGGGCCGCCGACCGGTCCGGGGCACGTGTCCACCTCACCGCCTCCGCCGTACTCGTCGGCCCCTGGGGCGGCGACGGCACCGCGCCCGCATGCGGACGCTGCCTCGCGATGCGCTGGCAGCGGCTGCGCAGCCGCAGCGAACGCGACGCCCTGGAGACCGGCGGCCCCGACGGCCCCCGGCCCGTGGGGGAGTGGCCGCTGCTCACCGACCACACGTACGACGCCGTCGCCGCGCTGTACACGGCGGTCCTGGGCACCCCCGACGCCGTACCGCCCGCCGCCGGACCCGCGGACCGGGCCCTGCCCCAGGTGTCACGCCTCGACCTGAAGACCCTGCGCGTACGGACGTTCCCGCTCCTGGCCGACCCGCTCTGCCCCGACTGCGGGCCGCGCCCCGGCACCGGCGAAGCGACCCCGCGGGCCCTCACCCCCCGGCCCAAACCGCACCCCGGCACCTATCGGCTGCGCCCCGCCTCCTCGTACCCCATACCGCAGGAGGCGCTGGCCAACCCGGTGTGCGGGGCACTCGGCGGCGGCACCTGGATCGACGTCACCTCCCCGACGACCGCCCCGGTCGCGGGCAGTGTCTTCGTACGCGGCTACGCCGGGCTCAACGACGTCACCTGGAGCGGCCAGGAGAACGCCTTCTCCACCAGCCGCACCCTGGCCTTCCTCGAAGGCCTCGAACGCTACGCGGGAACCCACCGGCGCGGCCGGACCACGCCGGTCACCGGCTCCTGGAACGAGCTGAGGGCGGACGCGGTCGACCCCGCCACCTGCGGCTTCTACGACCCCCGCACCTACCGCGACGACCCGCTGGTCGACCCCTTCGACCCCGACCGGCCCATCCCCTGGGAGTGGGGCTGGTCGCTGCGCGACGAACGCCCCGTACTCGTCCCCTCCCGACTCGTCTACTACAGCGCCGGACTGGCCGCGGACAACTTCGTCTTCGAGTGCTCCAACGGCTGCGCCATCGGCGGCAGCCTGGAGGAGGCGGTGCTGGGCGGACTCCTCGAACTCGTCGAGCGCGACGCCTTCCTCAACGCCTGGTACGGCGCGGCCCGCCTCACCAGGATCGACCTGGACACCGTGGGCGGCCGTACGGCCGCGGCCATGGCGGAACGGGCCGCACTCCAGGGCTACGACGTCCACGTCCTCGACAACCGCATCGACCTGGCCGTGCCCGTGGTCACCGCCGTGGCCGTCCGCCGGGACGGCGGCCCCGGCATCCTCTCCTTCGCCGCGGCGGCCTCGCTCGACCCGCTCGCCGCCGTCGAGGGCGCACTGTCCGAAGTGCTCACCTACATCCCGCACCTGTCCCGCCAGACCACCGAACGCCGGGACGAACTCGAAGCGATGGCCGACGACTTCGACCGGGTCAGGCACCTGAAGGACCACGCCCAGCTCTACGGCCTGCCGCGGATGGCCGAACACGCCCGCGGCTACCTGGAACCGGTGGCCGTCCGCCCCTTCGACGACGTCTACCGCGACTGGGAGGACAACGGCCGCCCGCGCACCGGAGACCTGCTCGACGACGTCCACGTGGTCCGCGACGAACTGACCGGGGCCGGCCACGACGTGATCGTCGTCGACCAGACCACCCCCGAACAGGAACGCATGGGGCTGCGCACGGTCAGCACCCTGGTGCCGGGACTCCTGCCGATCGACTTCGGCTGGAACCGGCAGCGGGCCCTGCTGCTGCCACGGCTGCGCACCGCCCTGCGGCGCGGCGGCCACCGCACCACGGACCTGACCGACGCCGAGATCCGCCGGGTCCCGCATCCGTTCCCCTGAGGGACCGCGAACGCCCGGTACCCGTCAGGAGACGGGTACCGGGCGCGAACGGACCGCTGCTGACGCCGAATCAGGCGGAGCAGGAGGTGGTGCTGGTGGTGGAGCTGCACGTCGAGGTCGAGCTGGTGCTGGTGGAACCGGCCAGCACGACCTCGCTGGCGTCCGAGTAGTCGGAGATCTCGAAGGTCTCGGCCTCGAGCTCGAGGATCTCGTCGGCGAGGGTGCTCAGGTCCTTGTTCATGCGGTCTCCTCCGTCGGGGCCGCCGGTCCGACGGCCTGCTGGGGTGTACGCCACCCATTCCACCGGCCGCCACTGACCGTTCGGCACGCCTCGCGCACGCACATCGCTGGCACGCGACGCCAGCGCCCCGACAGTGCCCCCGGCCCCCCGCCGCAGGAGACCCCATGACGCCCGCCATCCGCCCGCCCCACCCCGTCCTGACCAGGGCGGGCGAGGTCCTGCGCCCCGCCCTCACCCTCTACCTGGACGTGCACCGCCACCCGGAGACGTCCGGCCTGGAGAGCCGTACCGCCGCCCTGTTCGCCGAACGGCTCGCCGCCGCCGGCTGCGACGTGACCCGCGAGGTGGGCGGCCACGGCGTCGTCGGCGTCCTCAGCAACGGCGAGGGCCCCCGCGTGTACCTGCGCGCGGAACTCGACGCGCTGCCGATGGACGAGCGCACCGGCCTCGCCTACGCGAGCACCAACGGCGCCATGCACGCCTGCGGCCACGATCTCCACCTCGCGGCCGCGGCCGGCGCGGTGGACCTTCTGTCCCGCGCCGCCGACCGGTGGCAGGGCACCGTCGTGGTCGTCGGCCAGCCCGCCGAGGAGACCCTGACGGGAGCACGGGCCATGCTGGCGGACGGCCTCTACGAGCGGTTCGGCAGACCGGACGTGGTCCTCGCCCAGCACGCGGCCCCGCTCCCTTCCGGGATGGTGGCGCACGGCACCGGGCACGGGCCGGTGGCCGCCGCGAGCGCCGCCCTGACCGTCGTCCTGCACGGCCGGGGCGGTCACGCCGCCACCCCGCACCTGACCGTCGACCCCGTGGTGACCGCCGCGGCGGTCGTCACCCGGCTCCAGACCGTCGTCGCCCGCGAGACCGCACCCGGTGACCGGCTCACGCTCACCGTGGGCACCCTGCACGCCGGCACCGCGGTCAACGTGGTGCCGGACACGGCCGAGCTGGGCATCGGCCTCCGTGCGACGGACGAGGAGACCCTGGACCGTGCCCTCGCCGCCCTGGAGCGGATCGTACGGGCCGAGTGCACCGCCTCCGCCTGCCCCCGCGACCCGGAGGTGACGGTGTCCTCCCGTTCGCCCGCCCTGTGGTGCGACCCCGACGCGACCCGGGCGGTACGCGCCGCCCACACCACCTCGTACGGGCCCGAACGGGTGGGCCGGTGGCCCCCGTCGATGGCGGCGGAGGACTTCCCGCTCTTCGGCGACGCGGGCCTGGACATCCACGCCGAGTCAGGCGTCCCACTCGTCTACTGGATGATCGGGGTCATGGGCCCCGCGCAGTGGGCCGGGGCCGCGACCGGCCTTCCCCCGAACCATTCGCCCCACTTCGCCCCGGACATCCGGACCGCGCTCCCGCCCGCGATCACCGCCCTGACCGCAGCCGCCCTCGACCGGCTGGACGGCCCCTCGGGCCCCTGACGCGGACCGCCCCGGACCCTGATACGGGGGTCCGGGGCGGCCTGCGCGTTCTCCGTGTCCGGTGCTTCCGGCGCGCTTCTCGCGGAGCCGGGTCAGCCGGTCACCGTCCGGCGGCCGGCGGCGTGAACCACCGGTAGTCCGGCACGCCCGGCCCCCACGGGCCGGGCCGCCCGCGCGCGTCCCTGGTCACGAACACGCTCGGCTCGGACGCGGTCACACCGCCGTGCGCGGAGCGCGCCGTGACGAACCACGCGTGCGCCGTGCCGGGCCTGAGGTCCTTCCAGGTCACCGAGGCGACCTCTCCGGAACCGGCCCTGTCCCGTCCGATGACGCTCACGGGGTTGTAGAGCGCGAGCGAATCGGTCCTGAACGCCGTCCTGCGGGTGTTCAGGTCGACCGGGAGGACCATGTTGTCCTCCGTACCGTCGTAGCGGTGGTCCGCGTCGTACTCCGTGGCGCCGAACTCGTCGAGCAGCGGGGAGTAGGTGTCCACGGTCACCTCGGACCGGTCGACGTCGAACTGGAGCATCCGGAAGAAGCTCGCACCGAACCGCAGTTGCTCGTCCGGCCGGTAGCCGCCGATCTCCGTGAGCCCGAGCCGGTCCGCGGACACCGTGTAGAACTGGTAGTCCGCGAGGAGTTCGACGACGCCGTGCGAGACCTCACCGACCCGCGGCTTCACGTTGGTGCCGACCCCGTGCTCATGACCGGCGAGGATCAGGAACACGTTCGGGTTGCCCTGGACGACCTTCTTGTACAGCATCGAGCCGTCGGGCGCGGAGAACGAGGCGCCGCGTCCGTCGGGGCTGTCGCTCGGCGAGAGGTAGTCGTGCGAGAGCAGGATGCCGTTGCGCTCGGGGTAGCGCTCGAACACCGAGTCGGCCCAGTCGGACTCCTCACGCGTCACCCCGTAGGACAGGCCGACGACGACGAAGTCGAGGCCGCCCGCGGAGAACAGGTCGAAGTGGTTCTGGTTGTCGCCCTCGCGCCACGGACCGCCGTACGAGGCGTTCTCCCAGCCTTCGGAGAGGGCCCGGTAGCGCTCCGGCCCGTAGTACCGGTTGTAGAGCGCGTCCGGCCCGTTCTCGGCACCCGACTGGTTGTCGTGGTTGCCCGCGATCACCCCGTTCGGGACGCCCGCGTCGTCCAGGATCTTCTGCTGCCTCGAGGACACCTCCATCTCGCCGACGACCTGGCGGCGGGTGGCCTCGTCGGCGGGCTTGCGGATGTTGTTCTCGGTGATGTCGCCGGTGTGGGCGACGTACGCGATCTCCCGCTCGTCCTTGTTGGCCGCTACCCAGCGCGTGACGTCGCCGTACGCCTTCTCCCAGACGGCGCGTTCCCCGGCCGTCTCCTGCTCCACCGCACCCTCGGAGAGGTACTGCGTGTCGGTGTGGTGGACGATCGAGAAGTCGTACGAGCCGGGGTCGGCGAAACTGTTCGGGTCACCGGCCTCGATGTCGTCGGCGAACGGGTCCTCCCCGGTCACCATGGCGTGGACCCGCTGCCGGTCCACGTACGTCCGGTCGACGACGGATGTCAGGACGGTGTTGCCCTCGGCGGCGCCGCGGGCGCCGGTCAGGACGTCCCACTGCTCGGTCCGGGTGTTCCACACGCGGAGCGCGGCGAGCCGCTCGGGGTCGATGACGCCCTCCCAGCGCAGCACCGGGGAGTCGACGTGGCCCTTCACCTGGACGTCGAACCGCTGGAAGGTGACGGCCTCGGCGGCCGGTGCGTCGAGCGTCCTGCCGTCGGCGGGTTCGAGGCCGACGGGCTTCACCTTCTTCTCGCCCTTCACGTGCAGCGTCGTGGGGACGGACGGGGCCGTGCCCTGGAACACCTGTCCCGGGGTGAGGATCTCCGCCTCGGAGAACGTGGTGCTCACCGTGCCGCCGTCGGGCTCGGCTACCTTCGCCGAGAGGGTGACCTCGCGTCCCGCGTCGGTCGTGCCGGACTTCGGCGCGAGGTCCGCAGGGGCGTCGGGGATACCGGCGGAGGTGAACCTCACCTCACGGGTACCGCTGTTGCCGAGGCCGTCCGTGCCGGACACCGACAGGGTGTGCTCACCGGCGGACAGGCCGGGGCCCACGGCGGCACCGAGCTCGACCGGTTCGCCGTCGAGCTTCACCTCGGGGCCGCTCACCACACCGGACAGGTCGTCGAGCCGGACGTCGAGGACGACCGCCGCGGTGATCCTCCGCCCGGCGGCGGGGGTGCTCGTGACGACGCGGGGCGCGGAGTTGTCGGTGACCAGGACGCGGGTCGCGGTCCTGCCGGTCCCCGACTCCGAGGCCAGGGTGTGCTCGCCGTCCTCGATCTTCGTGGTGTCCAGGTCCGCGCGCAGGCCCTGCGCCGCACCCTCGACGAAGAACTGGAGGTCGACCTCGGTCAGCGGGTTGACGTTGTCGCCGCAGTTGCCGTCACCGAAGCTGTACGAGCCCTTGAGCATCCGGCCGGTGGCGGTGCCGTCCGCCGGGGTGAGGGTGAGGGCCGACACGGCGAAGTCGTCGTGGTTGTCGCCGCACGACGTCGGGAAGGTGCCGCTGACGAAGTCGATCGTGTTCCAGCCGGGGACGAGCCACTCGTTCGGGAGGGGCAGGTCGACGCGCCTGCTGACGAAGTCGCTCTCCAACGGCAGCTTCTGGCCGTTCACGAGGACGTGGTTGCCGTAGCGGGCCTCGATCGAGTTGGTGCCCACGGTGAATCCGAGGGTCGCGTTCCCGGAGCCGAGGGTGTCGGAGACGGGCACGGCCGGGGCGTCGACGGTGAAGTGCAGCTCCACCTGGCGCAGGCGGGTGCCGCTGTCGCCGCAGGTGCCGTCGCCGAGGGCGTACGAGTCGGCGATGTCCCGGCCCGTGACGGTGCCGCCGTCGAAGGAGAGGGCGAGCCGCGCGATGTCGAAGTCGTCGCGGTTGTTGCCGCAGCTCTCCTTGTACGCGCCGGTGACGACCTCGACGGTGTTGTCACCGGGCACCAGGTGCCGTGCCGGAATCGCCAGTCCGACCCGCTGGTTCACCCAGGTACCGCCCAGGTCGACGCGCTTGCCGTTGACTAGCAGGTGGTTGTCGTTCCGGTCGTCGACCGCGTCCGCCCCGACGTCGAAGGAGAAGGTCGCCGCACCGTTGCCGAGGTGGGGGTCCGTGGCGGGCACGTCACCGTCCACGGTCAGCGACTTCACGCCGCCCTCGGTGCCGGCCGGGAGGTTCGCGAACACCGACTGCGGCCCGTTCGTCAGCGTGCCGTCCTTGGGCAGCAGCCGGGGGGCGCCCGCCGGGGCGTTGTTCACCCGCACGGTGTTCCTGACGGTCTTGCCCGAGGTGGTCCGCGCCGTGAGCGCGTGCGTTCCGTTCGTGAGCTCCGTGGTGTCCAGAGCGGCCCGGAGACCGGTCGTGGCCCGCGGGTCGCCCTGGACGAAGAAGCTGAGCTCCGCCCGGGTCAGCAGCGAGGCGTTGGAACCGCAGTTCCCGTCACCGAAGGCGTACGTGTACTCGTTCTCCTCGCCGTCCGCGACCTCGCCGAGCAGTTCCAGCCTGAGGTCGGACAGCACGAAGTCGTCGTGGTTGGTGCCGCACGAACTCGCGACGGTGCCGACGACGATCTCGATCGTGTTCTCGCCCTTGACCAGTTGCCCGTTCGGGATCTCGATCGTGCCCCGCTCGTTGACGAGGTCGCCGATGTCGGCCCGGTGGCCGCCGTTCACCAGCACGTGGTTGCGGTAGCGGGCCTCGGTCGAGTTCGACCCGATGTCGAAGGTGAACCGGGACACCCCGAGGGTCGGTTCGGCGTCGATCGCCTTCCCGTCGACGGCCAGCCCCGTCACCGGGTCACCGGCCAGCGTCGGCGTGGCCGCGACGATCTCCGTACCTTCCAGGTACGCGCCCTCGCCGGGGGTGAGGACGGGCAGACTCGTGGCCGCTTCGGCTCCGCCCTGTCCCGGCCCCTGCCGCTCCCGGGTACCGGTGTCGGCGTACGCCGCCGTCAGGTTGCCGCCCACGAGGAGCAGCGCGGTGAGTGCGGCCACCGCGAACCGTTGTGTGCCGGATCTGCCACCCGGCCGTAGGAGCCGTTCTGCTGGCCGCATCAGCAGCCGTCCTTCCTGATCGCCGCGAGGAAGGGCAGACGCGAGATGAACGCCATGCCCGTGGCAGATCCTGTGCAGCGCGGATGAACAGCGGTGAATCACCCGTGAACCATCAGGGGAATGGTCCCGTCCGGCCGGCGGCGGACCGTGCGGAGGGCGTCGCCCCAGTTGATCACTTTACTTGGGTGGAGAGGTTTGGGAGCGTGGCCCAGGAAGCCGTCCGACAGAGGAGAAGGCACCCGCATGGACATCGAAGCCCTCCGCCACGACACCCCGGGCACCACCGGCCGGGTCCACCTCAACAACGCCGGGGCGGGCCTGATGTCCCGGCGGACGCTGCGCGCGATCACCGCGCACCTGGAGCTCGAAGCGGCTGTCGGCGGCTACGAGGCGGCAGACCAGGAGCAGGAGCGGATCGGCGCGACGTACGGGAGTGTCGCGGAGCTGATCGGCGGCCGGGCCGACGAGGTGGCGCTGTTCGGTAACTCCACACAGGCCTGGAACGCCGCGTTCCACGCCCTCGAACTCAGCCCCGGCGCCCGCGTCCTGACGGGCCGCGCCGAGTACGGCAGCAACGTCCTGGCCTACCTCCAGGCCGCCCGGCGCACGGGCGCCGAGATCGTCGTGGTCCCCGACGACGCCTCGGGCCGGCTGGACACCACCGCGCTGGCCGCCCTCATCGACGAGCGCACCGCGCTGGTCGGCGTCAGTCACGTCCCCACCAGCGGGGGCCTGGTCAACCCGGCCGCCGAGATCGGCCGGATCACCCGGGCCGCCGGGGTGCCCTTCCTGCTGGACGCCACCCAGTCCGTCGGTCAGTTCCCCGTCGACGTACGCGAGATCGGCTGCGACATGCTCACCGCGACCGGCCGTAAATTCCTGCGCGGGCCGCGGGGGACCGGCTTCCTGTGGGTCAGCAGCGACGCGCTCGACCGCCTCGAACCGTCCGTCGTGGAGATCGAGTCGGCGAACTGGGACGGCGGACGCGGCTTCACCTGGCAGCCCGGCGCACGACGGTTCGCCACCTGGGAGATGGCGTACGCCAACGTCCTGGGGCTGGACTCGGCCGTGCGCCAGGCTCTCGATCTCGGCATGGACCAGATCGGGAAGCGCGCCTTCGCACTCGGCGACCTCCTGCGCCGACGGCTGGACGCCCTGCCCGGCGTCACCACGCACGACCAGGGGACGGAGAAGTGCGCCATCGTGACGGCGAAGGTCGACGGAATCCCGACCGCGGACGTCGCCGCCGCGCTGGCCGCCCAGCACATCAACGTCACCACGACCGTCGCCGAACACACCCAGTTCGACTCCGAGATCCGCGACGTGCACCCGCTGGTACGGCTCTCCCCGCACTACTACAACACCGAGGCGGAGATCGACCGCGCCGTCGAGGTGATCGCCGGCCTCACCCGCTGAGCCCCGGCCCGGCGCTCAGCCGCGTGGGTCCGCGCGAGCACCGTGCCCCGTCGGGCGAAGGACCGGACACCACACGCCCGGCCTCTCATTCGCCCGGAACCGACGACGGCCACGACCAGACCACGTCGGCGGCGTCCCGTTCCCTGATGATCCGCCGGTAGCGGGACGCCTCGCGTCGTGTACCCGAGTTGACCGGGCGGTACCGGACCCAGCCCTTCGGCACGATGTGGAGGGCCAGGGTCTCCCACACGCGGTGCTGATCGACCGAGTGCGCGAGGACCACGGCAAAGCGCTGGATACACCACAGGCAGTTCCAGGGCGGTCCGGTGACGAAGGCTCCGGCGTCAGCGAGCTTCCGGCCGTATCCGTCCTCGGCGCCGAGCTCCATCTCCGCGTGGAAGTCGTCGCCACCGAAGAAGTGGACGCAGCTGCGCCGCAGGCTGTGCTCCATGTCCGACAGGCGCTTTCCGGAGTCGCCGTCCTCCTGCGCACGGGCCACCGCGAGCGGAAAGATCGCGAACCTGCCCCGGTCGATCACGGGAAAGCCGAGATCTGCCCACTGCGGAGTCTTCTCGGAATACGTGTGACCGAGAACGCGCTCAAGCGTCTGCATGACGGACAGACCGTCCGAGATCGGCTGCTCAGCCTGCTCGATCTCGGTCACGAGGCCCCTGTCCCCACCGCGGTTCCGGTCTGTGTGATGCCGAGCCCTTCGATGATGCCCTCCGCGAGGACCCCACCGAGGAGGACCGGCACGGTCGTCCGGTCAGCCGGATGACCGACGAAAACGGCCCTAGCCGTGCCGGGAGAAGGCTTCACGAACCCGTGAGAGCAGGTCCGCGGCCTTCTCCTTCGCGTCCTCGTCCTCGTCCCGGATCCCCACGACCGTCTCCGGGGTGAAGTCCTGGCCGAAGCGGTAGAAGCGCAGGCAGTAGTCGAAGCCGGACTCGCCGAAGAGGTCCGCGTCCTCGCGGCGGCAGTACTCCGCCAGGCCGTCGGCGATGTGCCAGCGCGTGCCGTCGTACCAGAAGACTCCGCCCGCGTAGTGAATCGCCCGGCCCGTCGCGGGGTCCGTGAGGTTCAGCGACTCGTAGTTCTCGGGACGGTCGCGGACCAGGGCGACGAGGGATTCGGGGACGCCCTCGTACAAGGACTCCTGAAGGGCGAAATCCTCCTCCGCGTACAGATTCAGGTCCGACTCGTGGTCGAACGTCAACAGCAGCACGCGGCCGTCCTCCGCGAAGTACCAGACCGCCGACTGGCCACCGCCGTCGTTCCAGGCCAGACGGTGTGCGCCGGTCACCGTCACCGGTTCGACCTCGGCGAGCTCGTCCAGGACGGCCGCGCGGCGCCGCACTTCAGGGAGGGGTGTCGCTGCCAGGGCATCCCACATCGCGTTACTCATCCCCGCAGGGTATCCACCGCCTGTGACAACGCCTTCAGCACTGTCTCGCCGCCCGGATCCGCTCAGCGGCATCGCGGACCTGGCCGGCCGGATCGGGACACGGGCAGGACTCGCCGGTCTCGTCCGATGCGGAAGACTGAGCCCATGAGAGACACCGTTTTCACGCGCAGGAGCGGCTGGATCCCGAACGTGATCCGCGAGGACGGCCAGCTGAAACTGATGCTCGGTGCCGGGGCCGACGCCAACCACGACCCTCGCACCTTCACGTTCCCGATCGGGGAAGCCCATCTCGCGGTGATCCGGGAGGACCTGGCCAGACACCTGCTGCTGTGGAGCGCGGTCCTTCCGCTGTGCGACGCCGCCGGAACCCGGGGCCGGCTCGACGAGGACGCCGCCGTCGCGCTCCTGGACCCGGTCCTCCTCTCCGCGCCCACGGACGTCGACGCGCTCTTCCAGCACATCCGGTGGGACAGGGGCCGGCTCGTCGCCCATGGAGCCGACACCGCTCTCCTCGATCGCGGTCAGGTCTGCGCGGCGATGCGCGCGGCGACGGAGACCTCCAACGGGAAACGAGCTCAGGAGTACCACGCGGACCGCCGTCGCACCGAGCGCGGAGTAGTGCTCGGCCCGCTCGACGCCGCGGTCCTGAAGTACACGAACCAGTACGTGCACGGCGCGACGATTCCGAGGCGGACGCCCGATGCCGTCGAACCCGCGCAGCTGCCCGAGGTCATGCGCGTGATCGCCACGGCCGAGCAGGCGTGCGCCGGGATGCGGATCGGCCGCGATCCGCGACGGGGAAAGCGCGCCACGGACAAGGGCGACTGGGACCGGATGGCGAAGACGGTCGACGCGGCCGTGCGCCGAGCACACCCCGAGCTCGTCGACGACGCGGTGCGCACCGTGAGCTTCCTGATGTGCTCGGAGGCCACGGACCGCACCAGGAACACACCCATGGAGGAGGACGAGGAGGCTGCCGACGACCGCGCCGACTTCGGCGGAGGTGCGAGGAAGACGGCCCTGTCGTTCACCGACGACAAGGGCACCGAGAAGAAGTGGCTCCGGGACGATGCCCGCACCGCCACCGCGGAGTTCTGGGACTTCGTCGGCGAGCGCTCCGCCGCGGACAACGAAGTGTTCACCATCGAGGACGAGGAGATGGGCGAAGGGATCCAGCTCCAGTTCTACGCGGACTCCGTCGCCCGGATCACGACGGCGCGCGCGGGTGAAGACGGGACGGACCCGGAGTACCGGGTCGAGTACAGCCTGGTCGACGGGATCGGCGGGTACCGGAACCTGGTGAGCGCCTTCGTCCGCGGCGGCTGCGCCGCACTCGACCAGCACGGCTCCTGGATATCGGATGTCGCCGAGTTCGAGCGCGCGCGCCGGCGGCGCAACGCCGACTCGTGAACGATCGGGGCTGAGGCCCCGTACCGGCATGCAGCATCATGGGGGCGTGATCACCATTCATCTGAAGTACGAGATCGACGCCGACAAGCTGGAGGACTTCGAGGAGTACGGCCGCCGCTGGGTCGGGCTCGTCAACCGGTTCGGCGGGACGCACCACGGCTACTTCCTGCCGAGTGAGGGCGACAGCGACATCGCGTACGCCCTCTTCTCCTTTCCCAGCTTCGCCGCGTACGAGCAGTACCGCACGGACAGCATGACCGACCCGGAGTGCCAGGATGCCTTCGAACTGGCGCGCAACACGCGCTGCATCAAGCGATACGAGCGCCGCTTCCTGCGGCCGCTGGACCTCAGCTCCTGAGGTCTGTTCCTCCTCCCATAGGTTCGTCCCATGAGTTCTTCCCTGAGCCTCTACCTGCTCGACGTGACGGCCACGCGTGCCCTGGTCGGATCCCGTGACGACCAGCTGCTGAAGGCGATACGCGACCGCTTCGCGGCCGACATGGCCGACGACGACGACTGTCACAGCCACGAGATCGAGCAGGGCGCCCCCACGGCGGAGGCGGCGCTGCGCGCGGTCATCCACGGCGGACCCTTCAGCGAGAACCGGCGCCACGCCTTCCAGTACGGCTACGCCTACGAGCGGCTGTGCTCGTTCTCCGGCGCGTTCCTGCCCAACGACTGCTTCACCCCGCACCGGGGCGACTGGCTTTCGGCCGTCGACCAGGGGCTGGGCGCGCTGGGTATCACCGCCGTGTCCCTGGAGTCCTTCAGTCACGGCGGCCCGCCCGCTCCGCTGCCGCGCACCTCCACTCCGGGCTGCGGGGACTGGACGCACGATCGCGTCACCCAGGCCCTGGAACAGTACGAGGCCACCGCACGCAAGGGCCCCGAGCCTGGCCGGACTCCGCCGCAGGAGCCGGAAGTCACCAAGGCCGTCGCGCAGTGCCTGGGCTGGATGCGGCGCGCGAAGGCGCTACCCGGCTTCGGCGTGATCGGCTTCCGGTTCTGAACGGGTCGTAGGAGCGGATCGGCCTACGCGGTCACGGCACCAGGTCGTCCGCTCCGCCGCCGGGTCAGGAACGCAGCTTGGGCATCAGCGCACGGGCGGTCTCCGCCATGGCAGGCCAGGCCGCCGAAACCTGTTGATCCGTCAGAAGGGGAAGGCTCTGTACCTGGACCTCGCACTCCAGGTTGCTGTCCCGGACCACGAGCCGGAGGTCGCTACGGAACGCCACGGCCTCCTTGACGTTCTCGTAGCGGAAAGCCCCGCCGCCGAGACCGGGCACCTTCACCACCGGGCCCCGCGCTTCCTCGGGAGCCGAGGACAGCGCGTACTCGTACTGCTTGATCGCGGTGGCCACGTCCTTCCACGCGGTGCAGTAGATGACGGAACGGCCATCCGCCTTCGTCGCTGCCGCCTTGAAGCCCTGCAGGCAGGCGGCACCCTTGCCCGTCGCCGGATCGGAACCCGTCCGCTGCCCCTTCGGCGGACCGTCCTTGGGTGCGACGGCGGCGGTCAGGGGGCCGAAGTCGACCTCGGGGCAGAGATCCGTCGGCGGACGGTAGTCACCCGGCCCGTTCGTCGGTGCGGCAGCCGCCGTCGGCTTGCCTGCGGCATCGGCGGACGCCTTCCCGTCCCCGCTGCCACATCCGGCCAGCGAGCCGAGGACGAGCACCACACCCGTACCCCACCTCGCCGCACGCATGGTTCTGCCTGTCCGGGACAACTCCACGTTCGCTCCCCTCGGTGCCGGCCTGTCCACGGCCGACGGTGTCACCACCATCGCAAGGCGCGGCCCCGAACTCATCCGGAAGAGTACGTATTTCTCTACGTAGAAATGGGACGGGAGCGGACGGCGATCAGCGGGTACGAACGGCAGCGCCCCGCGCGGGACGGGTCCGGCGCGGGGCGTGGGGGCCGGGTCAGCCTTGCGCCGCGTAGGCGACGAAGTCGTCCCATGCGGTGGGGGAGAGGGAGAGTTCGGGGCTGAGGTGATCCTTGGAGTCCCGGACACGGACCGCCTGGGTTCCCTTTGCCACCTCGATACAGGCGTCTCCGTCGGAACCGCTGTAGCTGCTCTTGAACCAAGCCCGTTCGTCGATGCTGCTCATAGCGCTCCTCGCAGTTGCTTGAGCAGGCTCCTGGAGTCCTCGGAGGTGAGAGCCTGCGAGCGCAGTTTCGCATACCGCTGGAGGGTGATGCTGACCTCCTTCGGGTCCGAGATCAGCATGCCGCCACGCTGCCCCTCCGCGTAGCCGAACCACTTGTTGTCCTGTGATTCCAGGAGCATCAACGGGCCGTCGAATCCGGCGTGGTCGGGCTGGTATCGCGGCATGACCTGCAACTCGATATTGAACTGCAACGACCGCTCCACAAGGCTGTCGAGCAACTCACGCACCACGTCAGGACCTCCCGTACCGCGCTCAAGAAGAGCCTGTTCGATGATGAAGCTGAACGCGATTGGTGGCCTGCGCTCGAAGAGCTGATGGCGTTCAAGCCGAGCTGTCACCTGCTTCGCCACTTGGGGCTGGTCCTTCACAGGCGGCACGCCGACAGTCACGGCCCGGGCGTACCGTTCGGTCTGGAGCAGTCCGGGAACGACCCGGCACTCGTAGGTCCACAGGGTCACTGCCTGTGTCTCCAGCCGCGCCCACTGTCGGAACCAACTCGCCAGCCCGGCCTGCCTCGTAAGATGGGGCGCAGCCTTCCGTAGCGCACCCGTGTTCCCGAGTGCCGCTTCCGCCCGTTCCACGAAGTCGCCGTCCGGCATCCGGCGGCCCTGCTCGATCGAGGCGACGGTGTGCTTGGAGAAGAGCACCAGGTCGCCGAACTCCTCGCGTGTGAGGCCCGCGTGCTCCCGCAGCGCCTGGACGAACGCGCCGAACGTGCGCAGGCTGTCCGACACCTCCGGTTCGGAGCCGGCCCCCGTGCCCGTTCCCGCAACGCCGTCGTCCGTGTTCTCGTAGGCCACAGTCGGCCACCTTCCGCGCGCACCAGCCCCGCCGTACCGCTTCTGACCTTGCCGCATCGACACACCGGTGGGCGGCACGAAGTGGCCACCGAGCGTGTGCGTGCGATGTCACAGCGTACGCGTGATGAGGGTGCCGCATTCTGACGTTCACCCTCAAGGCGCCTGGTAGCAGCGCGATCCGTCCATGGCAGGCCGGGCGCCGATGGCACGGCGGTACAGCCGGTGACCGTCTCGGGGGTTGCGGTTGCCGTTGCGGCAGCTTCTACGGTCGTGACCAGGGCCGGAGAGACCGGCCCGGCGAGATGCACGTGCGGGAGGCGGGATGGACCAGCCGATCTCGGAGGTGGCCCGGATGTCCGGCGTGACCGCCCGGACACTGCGCCATTACGACGAGACCGGCCTGCTGCCGCCGGCCCGGGTCGGCGCCAACGGTTACCGCTACTACGAGGAGCACCAGCTCCTGCTGTTGCAGCAGATCCTCGTACTACGGGCGCTGGGCGTCGGACTGCCGGAGATCGGCCGGATCCTGTCCGAGCAGGTGGACGAGGTGGACGCACTGCGGGGCCACCACCGACAGCTGCTCGCGGAGCGCCCGCGATGGCGACTGCGCCACGCCACCGCGGGCCGGCTCGGGCCACCTCGGCCCGTTGCCGGTGCCGTCCGTTCCCGGGATCCGAGGGGCCGGCGCGGCATCGCGTACCGGCCGCCCGGGGTGTGCGTACGCCGATGTGGCGTACGCGCGTCGCCGCTGGTCAGGGGTGCTGAGCGCCGCCATCGTGGGCGCATGACCTCACCGTCCCCTCCCAAGGCCCCTCAGGCGCCGCTCGCTGTACGCCTGTTTTCGCAGCGGTTCAGTTCCACCCCGCGCGGCGCACGCCTCGCCCGTCGGCTCGTGCTGCACCAACTCGACGCCTGGGGCGTGCCGCACGGCAGTGAGGTGTCCGACACCGCCGCCCTGCTCGTCGCGGAGCTCGCCGCCAACGCCGTCACGCACGGCAGGGTCCCCGGCCGGGACTTCGAGGTCACCGCCGGGATTCGCGGCCGGACGCTGCGTATCGCGGTCTCCGACACCCGGGGCGAACTCCGGCCGCACGCCCCGGGCGATCCGTACCCACCGGTGCCGCCGCTCGCGGAGACCGGGCGGGGCCTGCTCCTGGTGGACGCGCTCGCCGACCGGTGGGACGTCCTCGACCGTGCGCCTGTGGGCAAGACGGTCGTCGCGGAGCTGGACCTGCCGCGCTGACGTGGTGTCGGGGCTCGAACCGAAGGCGTCTGGCTCGAACCGAAGCCGCCGGGGCGAACTCCTCGCCGCCACAACGGCCACGCCGACCTCTCGCGGGAGCGGACCGACGGGGCGACGGGCGACTGAGCCCGTCGCCCTGGCCGCCCGTACGTTTCCGAGCCGCTCGGCCCGTGCAGGATTCCCGTACGGAGTGGCAGACGACCGCTTCCACAGGGGGAGAACATGCGTGACACCGACCTGCCCGCCACCCACCGCGAGGTCCACATCGCGGCTGCTCCCGCACGGGTCTGGGAGATCGTGGCCGACATCGAGGCCATGGCCGGATGGAGCCCCGAACTGGTGGACGTGGAGTGGCAGGGCGACGCCTACTGCCCCGCCGTCGGCGCCCGCTACGCCGGACGCAACGAGCACCCCCGCAACGGCACGTGGCGCACCATCTCCCTCGTCACGGAACTCGTGCCCGAACGCTCCCTCGCCTGGTGCGTCCTGGATGCCGACGGCCGCTACGCCCGGGCCAACGAGGATCCGGCGCGGCGCATGGCCACCTGGTCCTTCGCCCTTGCCCCGGCCCCCGACGGCACGGTGCTGCGCCAGTCCGTCACCATCGGCCCCGGCCCCACCGGCCTGAACGCGTACATCGAGCGCGCCCCCGAGAAGAAGGCGGCGATCGTCGCCTATCGCCTGGACGAACTCGGCAAGGGCATGGACGCCACACTGAACGGCATCAAGGCGGCGGCGGAGCGACGGCGGGACTGAGCCGGCGGGGCCCGTCGGCCGGGAGCCGGAGCCGGCTGCCAGGCACCTCCGATCTGTGTCAGGGGCTCGTGAGGACGACGAGCTGCCGGGTCGCCCGGGTCATCGCGACATAGCGGTCGACCGCCCCTTCCACGCCCGTGCCGAAGGAATCGGGGTCCACGAGGACCACCAGGTCGAATTCGAGCCCCTTCGACAACTGCGGGGTCAGCGACCGGACGCGGGACGTCGACCGGAACGAGGGGTCGCCGATGACGCAGGCGACCCCGTCGGCGTGCGCGGCCAGCCACGTGTCGAGGACCGGCCTCAGGTCCGACACCGATCCGTGGACGACGGGCACACCGCCGCTGCGGATGGAGGTCGGCACGTTCGCGTCCGGGAGCGCGGCCCGGATGACCGGCTCGGCCTCCGTCATGATCTCCTCCGGCGTCCGGTAGTTGACGCTCAGCGACGCCAGGCTGACCCGGTCGAGCCCGACGCGCTCCAGGCGTTCCTGCCAGGACTCCGTGAACCCGTGCCGGGCCTGGGCGCGGTCCCCGACGATGGTGAAGCTCCGGGACGGGCACCGCAGCAGCAGCATCTGCCACTCCGCGTCGGTCAGTTCCTGGGCCTCGTCCACGACGATGTGGGCGAACGGGCCGGCGAGCAGGTCCGGTTCGGCCCCGGACAGCGCGCTCCCGTCGATCAGGGTGTCCTGAAGGTCCCGACCGCGCAGCATCCCCACCGCGCCCTCGCTCTCGTCGATCTCGGTGTTCTCCAGCAGGCTGTCGATGGCGTCGGCCCTGCGCGCGCGTTCGGCGGCGACGGCGGCCTCGTTCCGGCGCCTGCGCCGCGACGCCTCCGGGTCGCCGACCCGCTGCCGTGCCGCGTCCAGGACCGGCAGGTCGGACACCGTCCACGCCTGGGCGTCCGCACGCCGCAGCCGCCGGACGTCCTCGGGGCCGAGCCAGGGGGCGCACCTGCGCAGATAGGCCGGCACCGACCACAGGTCCCCGACGACATCGGCCGCTTCCAGCAGCGGCCACGCGCGGTCGAAGGCGGTGAGCAACTCCCCGTTCCGCCGGAGGGCCGTGCGGATCAGATCGACCGGGCCGTCGCCGTCGTACTTCTCCATCAGGAGCGTGATCAGCTCCTCCCACACCTGGTCACGCGCCTCGTTGTGCGGAGCCCCCGGGCCCGCCGACTCGAAGGCCACGGCCCAGTCGTCGGCGCTCAGCCGCAGGTCGGCCCATTGCGTCGAGACCGTCATCCCCTTGGCGGGCGGCTGCTCGTAGAAACCGACGGCCGCCTCGACCGCCTTCACCAGGTCCGCGGACGACTTCAGGCGGGCCACGTCCGGGTCCCTTTCGGACACAGCCGACGCCCCTTCGGGGACGAGGTCCCGCAGCGTGCAGGTCTGCACGCCCTCCTCCCCGAGACTGGGCAGGACGTCGGCGACGTAGCCCAGGTAGGGCTGGTGCGGGCCGACGAACAGCACGCCGCCCCGCCGGTGACCGAGGCGCGGGTCGGAGTAGAGGAGGTAGGCGGAGCGGTGCAGCGCGACGACGGTCTTCCCCGTACCCGGGCCGCCGTCGACGACGAGCGCGCCACGGGACCCCGCACGGATGATGGCGTCCTGGTCGGCCTGGATGGTGCCGAGGACGTCCCGCATCCGGGGCGAGCGGTTGCTGCCCAGGCTTGCGATGAAGGCGGACTGGTCGTCGAGCGCGGCGTGCCCCGCGAAGCCGTCCGAGGTGAACACCTCGTCCCAGTAGTCGCTGATCCTTCCGCGCGTCCAGCGGTACCTGCGGCGGCTCGCCAGCCCCATCGGGTTGCCGTGGGTGGCCCCGAAGAACGGTTCCGCCGCGGGGGAGCGCCAGTCGAGCAGCAGTCGGCGGCCCGTGCTGTCGGTGAGGCCGAGCCGCCCGACGTACACGGGTTCGGGGCCGTCCGTGCCGACCATGTGCCCGAGGCACAGGTCCAGGCCGAAGCGGCGCAGGGCCCGCAGGCGGGTGGTCAGCCGGTGGACCTCCATGTCCCGGTCCATCGCCTGCCTGCCGATGCCGCCGGGAGCCCTGCGTTCGGTGTCGAGCTGGTCGGTCAGCTCGGCGATCGACTGCTCCAGGCATTCGGCGACGGCCGCGAAGTGCTTCTCGTCGGCGGCGATCAGTGCCGGGTCGGCCTTGGGGGAGAGGCGGTCGGGAAGGTCGAACGCGCTGGTGGTCAGGGGGTTCACGTAGTTGGCTCCGATCTGGGGTCGCTCGCCACCGTTGCGCACGGCAAGGTGTCTGGACCGGTGTTGCGCACGGCAAGGTGTCTGTCGGGGTGACGAATCCGGCGGCCGTGACGAGTGGCGCTCGCCGGGGTCCGGGTTCTCGCGTTCAGGGTTCCGGGTGGTGCGTGTGGGGGCGGGGGGTCCCGCTCAGCCGATCGCGTCGAGCCGCATCGCCGTGACCGCCGCTGAGGGCGCCGCGCACCTCTGCGCCTCCGCGCCGGATGCCCGCCGCTCCACCACGCCCTCACGTGACCCGTACATGAACAAAAGCGCACGCACTTCCTCAACCCCCCACTCCGCAGCTTCTGGCCCAGGCCGATGATTCTGCGGCACGGAGGGGGCCTTGCGGCAAGGCCCCCCATGCGCTATATGTTGAGAGTGGAAAGGAGTGGGTACTCCTCCTTCTCCCCTCCCGTCCTCCGAGACGAAGACCACCACCCCGTCGCGCAGCAACGGCGTCAGAGCTCTGCCCGAGGGACACCCCGGCCGCTCGGCGCCCCCGACCGGCCCGACCCCGCCGCGGCGGACGTGGGGCCGGTCGGGCGAACGTCCGTCAGGCCGAGCGCAGTTCGAACCAGTCGAAGGCCGCGCTGCCGTGGGTGGCGTACATGCCGACGACACGGCCGGTGAAGCCCCCGGCGACCTCCGTGGTGAGGTAGCGGCCGTCGAGTTCGGCGAGGATCTCGAAGTCTCCGTCGGCCGTCTCGTACCCCAGGCGCAGAGTGTCAGGAGCGCCGACGCGCAGGCCCGGCGGGACGGCGCCGCGGACCGTGACCGTGGGGGGCAGGACATCGGTGGTGGTGATGTCGATCCGCAGGGTCACGGGGCCCGACGGCACGCTCCGCTCGGCGACGGTGTGGCACAGCGGGCCGATCCGGGCGACGGCGCGGACGACGCCGTCGGCCCTCTCCACCTGGTAGTGGTGGGCGTCGTCCAGCCGCACCGCGAGCCCGGCCCGGCCGCCCTCGGCGACATCGGCCGAGGTACGCGCGCTGCAGTCGGGGTCGCGCTGACGCCGTCCCACGAAGAGCGCCCCGGGCTGATCGAGGCTGTCCTTGCCGGCGTGCAGCACCAGATGGTCAGGCCGCTCGTCGAGGCGGACGGCGGCCGGGGCGTGCCCTCGGGGCGTCACCCAGCACGGTGCGAGCGCTGGGGAGCCGAAGTCGTCCCGGTCCGGCTCGGCCGGCCAGGGGTGCGGCGTCAGCGCCGGAGCGGGCGCGCGCGGTTCCGGCGGGCCGGGCAGCGGCCACTCGTCCTCCCAGCGCACCGGCACCAGGAACGTCTCACGGCCCATACCGTGGAACTTAGGTGTGTCACCGCGGGGCCGGGTGCCCAGCAGCACCATCCACCACGTACCGTCCTGCGCCTGCACCAGATCGCCGTGGCCGGTGTTCTGCACCGGGTGCCCGGTGCTGCGGTGGGACAGTACGGGGTTGTCGGGGTGCGGCTCGAACGGCCCCGGCAGGGTGCGGGCCCTGGCCACCGACATGGCGTGCCCGCGCTCCGTGCCGCCTTCCGACAGGAGCAGGTACCACCAGTCGCCGATGCGGTAGAGGTGCGGCCCCTCGGGATACTGGAGCCCGCTTCCCGACCACATCGCCACGGGCTCACCCAGGAGTTCGCCCGTCTTCGGCTCGATGCGCACCCCGTGGATCCCGCCCGAGGAGAACACGCACCAGCAGGTGCCGTCCTCCTCCCACGCCAGGTCGGGGTCGATGCCCGGGATACCGACCGGCACCGGCTCCGACCACGGCCCCGCGGGATCCTGAGCGGTCACCAGGAAGGTGTCCGCCCCGCCGACGACGGTCGTGATCATCCAGAACAGGCCGTCGTGGTACCGGAGCGTGGGCGCGTACACCCCGTCCGACGAGGAGACGGTCTCGGGCAGGTCCAACTGCGAGGGCCGGTCCAGCGCGTGCCCGATCAGCCTCCAGTGCACCAGGTCGCGGCTGTGCCACAGCGGCACCCCGGGGACGTACTCGAAACTGGACGTCGCCACGTAGTAGTCGTCGCCGGCCCGGCAGATGCTCGGGTCAGGGCTGAAGCCGGGTATCACGGGGTTGTCGAAGAACGTCATGTCCGTCCTCAGGAATGGGGTCGGGGCGTGGGGAACCGCCGCGCGCGGCCGTGAGGTCCGGCGACGCGGCCGGGGCCGCGGTCTGCCGTCCGACCTGGATCGTTGAAGCGCTTCGAAGCTCGCAGGTCGACGAGAGGATGTCAACGGGCTGGGCGTAGCCCCGGGATTTCCGGAGACAAGCCGGTTCGTGAGTTCGCCCATGATTGCGTGTGCCGGTTGTCCCATCGAGATCCGTCGAAGCGCTTCGATGGGATAATGGGCAGGAATGCCCCCGCCCCGGACGGCACGTGGCGGACTCGGGACGTGACGGGCGGCGCCCGGACGAGACGTCCGTGCAGGTGCGGACGGAGGCCGTCGACCGGCTTCCCGGCGAGCGGGTCGGCGTCGTCCGGGACGACACGGTCCGTCGGCGGTCCCCGGAACCTGGTCGAGGGTCCGGTACCGGCGCCCGCTTCCGGGTCGCCATGAAGCGGAAGCCGTCGCCTGCCCTGCTCGAACGCCTCGCCCATGACGCGGACGAGTCGGTCAGGCCGAGGGTCCGGGTCCTCCGCACGGGACGGGCACACGCCCGAGGAGACACCGGGATCCTTCGGCGTGACCCCTGGAGCGAGGTCCGCGCGGCCGTGGCGGGCCGGCCGGAGCCGGACCCGCGGTGATCACCTGTCCCCGGTCCGTAAAGAAGTGGCGGGCCGGGTCCCCTCGGACCACCATGGCGCGCATGAGCGACGAACCCGCACGATGGAGCCTGGCCACCACCTACCCCGACATGTGGGCGGACCCGGAGGACGACCCGCGCAACAGCCAGGGAGCCGGTTCGGAGGGTGAGCTCGCGACACTGCGGGACTTCCTGGCGGACTACCGCAAGACCCTCCTCATGAAGTGCGAGGGCCTGGACGCGGAGCAGTTGGCCCGTCGGTCCGTTCCGCCGTCGACGATGTCGCTGCTCGGCCTGATCCGGCACCTCGTCGAGGTGGAACGGGACTGGCGCACCTGGATCGACGGCGACCCGGTGCCGAAGCTGTACGGCCCGAGGGACGCGGACTTCGACGGGGCCGTCGCCGAACAGGATCTGGTCGACGCCGCGTACGCCGACCTGGAGCGCGAACAGGCCGCGACCGACGCCGCGTTGGCCGCGCATCCGGACCTGGGCGAGCGCCTGGGGAAGGACAGGATCGCCGTCCGCGAGCTGATGGTGCACAGGATCGAGGAGTACGCCCGCCACTGCGGACACGCCGACCTGCTGCGCGAGTGCGTCGACGGACGGGTGGGCCAGTGACGAGGAGCGTCACCGGCCGCGCGAGGAACCGCTAGGGTCCCTCGTCCCGGCCGCCGGGCGCCGCGAGACCCACGTGTGCCGCGAGGAAGGCCAGGCACTCGGCCTGCAGCGCCACCACGCTCGACATGGCCCGGTCACCGTGGCCCACACCGCGTTCCAGCCGCAGCAGGACCGGCCCGGTGCCGGAGGAGGCGTGCTGCAGGGCGGCGCACATCTTCCGGGCGTGCAGCGGGTCCGTCCGGGTGTCGCCGTCCGAGGCGGTCAGCAGCACCGCCGGGTACGCGGTGCCCGGAGTGACGCGGTGATAGGGGGAGTAGCCGAGCAGGATCCTCAGCCGGTCCGGGTCCCTCACACTGCCGTACTCGGGCACCCAGCTGGGCCCCAGCCCGGAGAGCTCGTAGCGGACCATGTCCAGGAGCGGGGACATGCACACGACGGCCGCGTACTTCTCGGGCCGCTGGGTGAGGGCCGCGCCGACCAGCAGCCCGCCGTTGGACCCGCCCATGATCGCGATCCGGCCGGCGGACCACCCCGCCGAGACCAGGTGGTCCGTCGCGGCGTCGAAGTCGTCGAAGGTGTTCTGCTTGTGCTCCCCGCTGCCGGCCCGGTGCCACTGCTCACCTTCCTCACCGCCGCCGCGCAGCCCCGCCCAGGCGAACACCCCGCCGGCCCTGACCCAGGCCAGTACCAGAGCACGGTAGCGGGGCGACATCGTCCCGCCGAACCCGCCGTAACCGGTGAGCAGGGTCGGGCGTGGGACGTCCGGACGGCCCGTGGGGGAGATGACGAACATCCGTACCGTCGTGCCGTCCCGGGACGGGAATTCGACCTGCCGGGTGACCGCGCCACCGACCGTCCCGGCGTCCCGCGCACCGTCCTCGCTGGGTGCCGCCCGGTGTGTCCGCGCGTCGAAGCGGAACACCCGCGGCGGCGTGACGAAGTCGGTGTACGTGAACCAGGCGTCGTAACTGCCGTGCGGACCGGCCGAGAAGTCGCCGACCGCGCCGGTGCCGGGCAGCGGCACCGTGGCCACCTGCCGGCCGTCGGTCAGATCGTGCACGGTCACCTCCGCCACCGTGCGGCGGGTCCAGGCGGCCAGTGCGAGAGGGTGCGGGAGCTCGGGACCGGACAGGACGACGAGGTGGGTCAGGATCGCGTCGGGCCGTTCGGGGATCACCTCGCGCCAGGCGTCGGGGCCCAGCCGAAGATCGGCCGGCCGGCAGGCGACGACGTGACCGCGCGGGGCGCCGTGGTCGGTGCGCAGCCACACCGGGTCGTCCGGGCCGGTGTCCGGCACCGCGCACAGCCGGGTGACGGCCCCCATGCCCTCCTGGACCGGCCGCAGCAGCGGGCGGTCGAGCGGGCCCGCGGTCAGGTCCGCCAGGTAGAGGTCGGTGCCCCGGCCCGTACCGAGCGTGGCCGTGACCCCGAGCCAGCGCCCGTCGGCCGTCACGGACACGCTGTAGAACTGGGTCCGGTCGCGCCCCTCGCCGAAGACCAGCGCGTCCGTCCCGGGCGCTGTCCCGACCCGGTGCAGGTAGACCCGCCGGTGGTAGCGCTCCTCGCCGGGGTTCAGCCGCGGGTCCAGCTGCCTGACGTAGTAGAACGCCTCGCCGCCGGGCAGCCAGCCGATCGACGACTTCCGCACCCGGTCCACCGGACCGTCGACGACTTCGCCGGTGGCCACGTCGATCACCCGCAGCAAGGAGTCCTCCGTGCCGCCCCGGGAGACCTGGCAGACCATCAGATCGCCCTCCAGGGACGGCTGCCAGGCGTCGAGCACCGTCCGCCCCGACGGGTCGAGCGCACACGGGTCCAGCAGCACCCGCTCGGTGCCCTCCTCGCCCTGGGCCACCGTCACCACGGGATGCTCCCGTCCGGCCTCCTGGCGCAGCCGGAAGACCCTGCCGCCCCGGACCTTCGGAGCCGTCGCACGGTCGACGCCGGTGAGCGCCGCCACCTCCGCCCGCCACCGCTCCAGACCGGGCAGGGCCGCCCGCTCCGCCTCGTAGAGGGCGTCCTGTTCCGCGCCCCAGCGGTGCACCGGCCCGGCCTCGGCGTCCTCCAGCCAGCGGTACGGGTCGGCGACGGGCAGCCCGTGGATCTCCTGCACGAGGTCCTGCCGGACCGCATCGGGGTACCGGTGCCCCACCGGTCGGATGACGGAGGTCACTTGGTTCTCCCTCGGGGTGTGGCGGGCAGCGGCTCATCCGGTGCGGCGGCCGGCCCGGGGTCGGGTTTCTCGGGGGCCTCCGTACGCGGGAGAGCGGTCCAGGCGTAGACGCCGGACAGGACGACGAACACCCCCGACGCCGCGAAGACCGTGTCGACGGGGCCGAACCGGATACCGGCGAACGAGCCCGCGACGTCCCGCAGCACGGAGCCGGCGAGCCAGCCGGACAGCACCGCGGAGAGCATCGACGCCAGCTGCGTCACCGGATAGAACACGGACACCACACGCCCCCGGTACTCGGCGGGCGCCGCACCGAGCAGGAGCGGTGCCATCGCCGTGTTCAGCATGGTGAGCGGAACGGTGAAGAGGAACAGCAGGACGACGCCTCCGACGAAACCGGTCTGCCGGGAGTAGACGAGCAGCAGGACGCCACTCACCAGCAGACCCGCCCAGGTCGTCCGGCGCGCCCCGATCCACTGCACCACACGCCCCGCGCACAGCGCGCCGACGATCCCGCCCAGCCCCATGGCCGTACCGATGTAGCCGTAGAGGTGGGTGGGCATGTGGAGGTTGTCCGTCGCGAAGAACACGTTGAGCGTGCTCAGGGCACCCGTACCGAACTGGCCGATCACGGCGAGCACGATCAGCGCGACCAGGAACTTGCTTCGCCGGAAGAAGCGGAGTCCGGCGGTGAACTCGCCGAACACATTGGCCGGTTGCCGGGCGCCGCCGGTCCGGCCGGCGGCGGGTGCGGGACGGCCCGCCCCGATGGAGCGGATCACGATGTACGACACCGCGTACGAGACCGCGTTGAGGAGCAGCGCCCACTGGAGACCGGCCGTGAAGAGCAGCGGCGCGGCGAGGGGCGGCCCGATGATCCAGGCGGTCTGGGCGGTGGCCTGGGCGATGCCGGCCGCCCTCGCGCGGTCGGCCTCCCCGGTCACCAGGTCACCGATGACCGCGAAGCGCGCCGGTGTGAAGAACTGGGCGGACGCGTTGAGCATCAGCACGGTCGCGTAGACGAGCGCGAGCCACACCCCGACGGGGAGGGCGTCCACCGGGAGGAACGACACGAGGGTCAGCACGGCCACCAGCCCGCCGCGGACCACCTCGGTGCGCAGCATCGTGCGGCGCTTGTCCCAGCGGTCGACGAACACCCCGGCGAGCGGGCCGACGAACAGGACTGCGATGCCCGTCGACAGCAGGACACCACTGACCGCCATCGGCGCCCAGGTCTCGTCCTTCGCCAGCACGGTGGCCACCCAGAGCACGAGGGTGGTGCTGAAGACGGCGTCCCCCACGGACGAGACCGCCTGGCCGATCCAGAGCCTGGTGTAGTCGCGGTTGATGAGTATGAGGCGTGGGGTCATGACGTTCTCCCCGACGAGATGATCAAGGCCATCAGGGCCGTCACCAGGGTCGTGTGGTACGCCCTGCGGAAGAACTCCGCGGCCGTGTCCGACTCCGTCGCCCTGAGCGTGGCCGACCGGCCGGGGACCGCGCCGTCGGACTGCTGCGCCTTCACCAGACATTCCACGGCCGCGGCACCCGAGGGCGTGCGCAGCGGATCGGTGCCCAGGATGAACTGGGTGAGGACGAGTTCCGCGGCCAGGTCCCACCGGTCGTGCGCGACGCAGTGGTCCAGCATGCGGCTGACCAGGTCCTGTGCGCCCGCCGCCGCGTCAGCGGTCAGCCCTGGGCGGGTCCGGCCGAAGTCGCCGAGGTAGAAGGCGGTGTGCGTCAGGGCGTACGCCTGCGGGGTCGGGAGCGGTGCCGCGTCCCCTTCCTCCGGTGCCGCGTCCCCCGGCGCCATGTCCTCCGGTGCCGTGTCCTCCGGTGCCGAGGGCTGGTACGCGACGAGCGGGCTGAGCGGGACGAGGCCGGCGTACGGCTCGATCCCGTGGGTGACACCGGCCTTGTCCGCGTAGTAGCGGATCTCGATGCGCTCGTACGGGGACTTCCCTTGCGGAGAGAGGAAGGCGGGGTCCAACCGCAGCGACGGGCGGTCGACACCGTCGGGGGCGAGTGCCGTGTAGATCAGCCCGTACGAGGACGCGTGCTTGGGATGGACGTCGAAGAGGTCGGGGAAGTCCGGACGCCCCCACAGCGTCCGGACCAGGTCCCTCGCCCCCGTCAGCGGCGCGGGTGAACCGTCGAGGCGTGCCGTGCAGTGGCACAGCAGTGCCAGTTCCAGCGCGGCCTTCGCCTTCGCGTGCGTCGCCGACGGGGCGCTCGACGAGTAGGGGTCGAAGTGGTCGAGGCTTCCCCCCAGCCAGTCGAGCGCGCCGTCGGAGAGCTGGTCGAGTGGGGAGGCCATCGCTACAGGCGCCCCGTCTCGGCCAGGTGATCGAGCAGCGCCGTGTCGACCGTGTCACGGAACTCCGTGAGCGCCCGCGCGCCCTCGTCGTAGCGGTAGAGGTCCTCGCACGCGATCCAGCGGTCGTCGGCCTTCGTACCGGACCGGTAGCCGTCGGCGACCGTGCCGACCTCCCAGTCCGGCTTGCCCGCGGTCTCCCAGCAGCTGGCCAGGGTTCCGTCCGCGCTCACCACCGCCCCGTAGCGGCCGCCGGAGTGGCCACAGGTGGTGCAGGGCCGGCGGGCACCGGGGCGGCTCACGGTGAAGCCGAGGGCGAGCGCCCGGCGCTGCCACCGGATGAAGGCGGCCGAGAGTTCCGCTGTGTGCAGGTCGTTGGCGTATCCGATGCCGATGTCACCGACCCGGGCGAAGTACAGCGTGCACCGGGCGGGGTCGAGCGCCGCCGAGAGGCGGCCGATCAGGCTGTCGATCCCGTGGAAGTTCTCCTGGGAGACGTTGACGCGCAGGGTCCACCGCAGGGGTGCGGCCTCGGATGCCTGGACGACGTTGCGGACGATCGTGTCGAAGGTACCGCCGCCGTCCGCCCTGCCGATCCGGATCCGGTCGTGGTCGGGGCGGTCGCCGTCGAAGGTGACCTGGACGGAGTCGAGTCCGAGGCCGGAAAGCTCGCGCGCGAGGCGCGGGGTGAGCAGAGTGGCGTTGGAGATCATCCAGGCCGACGACTGCCCGAGGTCCGCGGCCCGTTCCAGCAGTTCCAGGCAGCCGCGCGGGTTGAGCAGGGGCTCTCCGCCGAAGAGGAGGATCCTCAGCCGCTCCAGGCCGGCGGCGGCCATCTGCCGTTCGGTGAAGTCGAGGACCGAGGTGATCGTCCGGGAGGTGAGGCGGCTCCGGGCGATCCGGGGCGGGCGGCTGCCGCCCGCCGGGTCCTGGGCGGTGTTCTGGAAGCAGTATCCGCAGCCCAGGTTGCAGTGGGTGCTGGTGAGGACGGTCAGTGCGTAGGAACGGACCGGCCGGGTGGCGTACATGCCGCGCTCGTCCAGCCAGCGTTCCGTCTCGGGCAGCAGTGTTCCGTCGGGGGTGACGTGCCGGGAGCCGAGGCGGACGATTCCGCCGGCGCCCAGGAACCACCAGTTCCGCTCGCCGCGCAGCAGACGCTCGCCCCCGGTACGGGTTGCCTGGTCCAGGCTCATCGCTCGCCTCCCGCCGTGTAGGCGCCCGCCGTGGCCAGTTCGCCGGACCGGCCGCCGGTGACGACCAGCATGGCCAGGGCCGTACCGAGGGTCGACTGGTAGGCGCGCCGGAAGAAGGCCACGGGCGTGGCGTCCGGCGCGGCCCGCTCGGCCAGGGACTTCCCGGGTATCGCCCCGTCGGGCGTCAGGGCCTGCTCCAGCATCCGGACAGCGGCCACCCCCGAGGACGTACTCAGCGGATCCACGCCCAGGCAGTACTGGGCGAGCACCAGCTTCCCGGCCAGGTCCCACGCACCCTGCCGCACGCAGTGCTCCGTGAGCCGGTCCACGACGTCGACGGCCCGCTCCAGGTCACCCCCGGTCAGGCCGGCGTCGCGGAAGCCGAAGTCACTGAGGTGGAAGACGGTGTGCGCGATCTCGCAGACGTCCAGCTCCGCCACCCGCAGCGCACCGGCCCGGGCCAGCAGACTGGACGCGTACAGCTCCTGGTAGGACGCCAACCGGTGCCCAACGCCCGCGAGATCGGCGTAGAACCTGGTTTCCAGCTGGAGGTACGGCGACTTGCCCCGCTCCAGAGAGCCGTCGAACTCCGGAGCCGCGCCCTCCCGCAAGCCGTCCCGCGCCGGTGCGACGCGGGGTGTGTCGGGGGCGCCCGTGGCCGGTGCCAGCGCCGCATACATCAGCTGGAACTGCCGTGCGTACCTCGGGTCCGCGGTGAGGAGACGGGGGAAGTCCGCGCGCTGCCAGGTGCGTTCCACCACCGCGGCGGGCGCGACGAGATCGGCGTCCGCCGGTGCGATCCTGCGCCAGGTACGGCAGAGCAGGGCGAGCTGCAGCAGTGCCTTCACGTGCGGGGTCGCCGGGAGCTCCGCGTGGGCGGCCGGGGAGCCGAGGTAGTCCGCGTGGCGCCCCATCCAGTGCCGGGTGCTCGTGGACAGACGCTCCGCGGCCTCGAGGCCGACTGATCGTGTACCCATGGTCCTCCTTCGGTGTGGCGGAGGCCTGGGCCGTCCGCTCGACGATGTCGGCCGCGCGGGCCGCGCTGTCCGTTGCGGCCGGCCGGCCGCCGAGGGCGCCGGTGCGGGAACAGGCGCGGAAAAACAGGCGCGGGCTGCCCGGTTCGCGGCGTGAAGCCGGAGCCGGGCAGCCCGCGCGATGCTCAGGAAAGAGCGCTGCTGTTGTTGATGATGCAGCCGGCCTCGAGCTCTTCGTCCTCGCTGTGCGCGACGACCTCGGCCTCGATGTCGTCCTGCTGCTCCGGGTTCGTGTTCTCGGGCATCCTGTCCTCCTTGATGGACGGCGACTGCTGCGCCGGCTGAGACAGAACGTATGAGGCCCCGGTATGGGAACGCCTGGCCGCAGGTTCGGCGCCGGTATACGCCCTGTCCCACCGGCGCCGGAACGTCTTCGCGGGGCGGCCGTCCGGCAGACGGCGGACCGGGATTGTCAGTGGCGGGTGCCAGACTTCACGGGCATGAGCGACCAAGTACGTCTGCGAGCCGCCGTCGAGGCCGATCTGGAAGTGTTCCACGCGCAGGAACACGACCCGGAGGCCGCGCGCCGGTCGAATTTCCCGCCCCGCGAGCGCGAGGCCTTCATGACGCACTGGAAGACGAAGGTCCTGGGGGATCCCTCGGTCCTCGTCCGGGCCGTCACCGTCGACGGGGTGCTGGCGGGCAACCTGGTGGCGTGGTGGGAGGCGGACCGGCGCTTCCTCGGATACTGGCTCGGCCGGGAGTTCTGGGGCTGGGGCGTCGGCACACAGGCGCTGGCACTCTTCCTGGACCAGGAGACGAACCGGCCGCTGTACGCCGACCCCTTCGCCGAGAACACCGGCTCGGTACGGCTGCTGGAGAAGCACGGCTTCCGGCGCACGGGGACGGTCACGCACGGAGAGGCGGAGCACATCATGCTGGTGCTCGACGCGGACCGCTGACGGCCCTGCGCTCCCACTGATGATGTGGGTGCCGAAGGGGGAGCTGAATGAACTCACCGGAATTTAGGACCCCGGGGCGCGGTCGGCCACCGTTCAGCCCCTCCGGGAGCTGGGACCGGGACGCCTGAGGAGCGACCTCGTCGGCGTCCTGGCTCACCGTCGCAGCCGCGTGCTCGGACTGCTCCTCACGGTCGCCCCTCCCACGGTGCGGCGCGCGATGGGCTTCCGGTGGCCGGCACCACCGCTGATCCTCAGCACGATCGTGGCGGTCCGGTGGCCCCCGGGCACCTGAGAGCCGACCGGGCCCGGCTCCTGCCCGTACGGCCTCCTCCCGGGGTTTTCGGTCAGCGAGCGGGATCTGCCGCCGGGATGCTCGGTGTTCATGGCGCCGGTCTCCTCGGTCGGAGGTCCGCCAGGTGACGAGTGCGGCCGCGAAGGGGGTCAGGAGGTGGTGGGCCAGGTGCGCAGCAGGACGTCGAGGGCGTTGAGGATCTCGGTCCAGCTCTCCTGCGAGTCGGGGGCGCTGTGGCTGAACCCGCCGGCCGTCTCCAGGCCGACGTACCCGCTGAAGACGCTGCCCAGCAGCCGCACGGCGTGCGTCTGGTGCGGTTCGGCCAAGTGGTATCCGCGCAGGATCGCCCGCGTCATCTGTGCGTGCCGGACGCCCGCACTGGCCGCCGCCGTCTCCGGGTCGAGCCGGAACCGGGCGGCGGCGAAGCGCCCCGGATGGGCGAGGGCGTAGTCGCGGTAGACGTTCGCGAAAGCGGTCAGGGCGTCCTTGCCGGCCCGCCCGGCCACCGCGGTGGAGACCTGGTCGGCGAGCTCCTCCAGGGCGAGCAGGGCGATCCTGGTCTTGAGGTCGTGGGCGTTCCTCACGTGCGAGTACAGGCTCGCGGTCCTGACGCCGAACCGCCGGGCGAGCTCCGCCGGGGTCGCCTGCTCGAAGCCGATCTCGTCGGCGAGCTCCGCGCCGGCCCGGACCAGGCGCTCCGTGGTCAGTCCTACCCGTCCACCCTGTGCCATGCCCACCCTCCGAGTCACTTCACACATCTTCCGTCGACCATTATGTATTTGCCTAAACGATTTAGGCAAATTAGCGTGTCATGTATGAAGCCGTTGACCGAGCAAGAGATCCGTACCGCGTTCGTGAACTGCACCAAGGGTGAGGCCAAGCGCCTGGCGGTCCCCCGCGACCTGGCCGAGCGGTGCTGGGACGACCTGGACTTCCTGGGCTGGCGAGATCCCCAGGCCCCCGACCGGGCCTACCTCGTGACCGAGCTGGACGGCCGCCCCGTGGGCCTCCAGCTGCGCTCCTCCGGCGCCGGCTCCTGGCAGACGCGGCGCAGCATGTGCTCGGTGTGCGTGACCATCCACACCGGGGGCGTCTCCCTGATGGTCGCGCCGAGGTCCGGGAAGGCCGGGCAGCAGGGCAATTCGGTCGGCGTCTACATGTGCAGCGACCTGGCCTGTTCCCTCTACGTACGCGGGAAGAAGGACGCGGGAGTGGGCGGACGACTCCAGGAGTCCCTCACCCTGGAGGAGAAGGTGGGGCGGACCGTGGCGAACCTCGCCGCGTTCATCGCCAAGGTGACCGCCTGACCGGGGCGTGCGACATGACGGCGAACCGTACGAACGGAAGGAAGGCGTGTGCGACCGGGGCCGTGCTACCTGGACGGCCGCAGCATCACCGCGAGCGCCCAGAACGCCCCGGCGGCACTGAGCGTGTCGGCCGCCTGCTGGTGGCCCTGAGCGAACATCACGGCGCTCGCGAGGAAGGCCAGGGCGCCGAGCACCGCACAGCCGACACGGAACGGCACCTGCGTGTTCCGTACGACGCGGTGGTACATCTCGGCCCGGCGGGCGCGGCGCAGCCGGCGTACCTCGTGGCGGGCGACCCGCGTCTCCGCCTCGCGGAGGCCGAGCTCGCGCCTCGCCTCGATCAGGAGGGCGCCGACCTCGACGGCCTTGGCCTCGACGGTCTCGACCCCGGAGGCGTCGACCTCGACGGCCTCGACCTGGCGGTTCGCGTACGGCTCGGGCAGGGTGTTCATGGGACTCCTTCAGGGAGCACTGCCGGGATGCGACGAAGCAGGGCCTCACTCGAACTCCGCGGTGACAGTGCGGTGTTGTCCTGTCCCTCAATAGGAGGAGCCGGACGCCTCATTTGCATCAAGGCGCCCGGCTCTGTCGATCCCCCCGTCACAACCTTGACGTTCCCCCGGAACTCCAAGGCGCTGACGCATCAGTCACATCAGGTACAGCAGTCACATCGGCCGCAATCCCGCTCCGCCGATGAGCGGGGTGCGGTGTGGACGCGTACAGCTGCTCGGCCGCTTCCATCGACCGGGACGCCGAGGCATCCATGTGCCACTCATGCTTCCCGCGGGTCCAGTGTCCGCGCCCCGTTGCCCACGGACCGGGCCGTGCCGTTCCCCCCGTCGGCACGCCTCCCTGGAACGTCCTGGTCCGCTCGAATCGGCAGCCAGGACATCACGGCGATCAGTGTCCGGTCGTACCACCGGTACACCGCTCCCCAGAGCGCGGCCACAAGTACGATCACCCACCGCCCCACGCTGTGCATAGCCCCCCCAGACTCGTTGTTCATCTGATCCCAACTTCCTCATTCGGGTCTGCGCGCAGTTGCTCTCTGCGCTGTTCTGGGCCTGATGTCGGACGGCCCACTCGGGGCCGCGTCCGTACGCGGCGGCGGTCGTACGGACGCGGACCGTAGAAGGCATTCCGGGCTTCAGTCGGTGACGCCCAGCCGCGTGTGCACCTGCTTCTTGACGTCGGGCTTGCGCATCTCCCGGCGCGCCCTGCTGGCGCGGTTGCGCACCATGGTGTGCGTCGTGCCCGTCAGCTCGGCGACGAACCTGGAGTCGAGGCCGTACGCGTCGACGAGGATCACCGCCTCCGCCTGCGCGGGAGTCACCAGCCCTTCGAGCTCCTTGGCGAGACGCCGGGCGCGCTCGTGCAGGTCCGCCAGGTTGTGCGGCACATGCGCGTCGTCCGCCGCCTCGATGCGGACGTCCTGACCCAGGACGGTCAGCGTGTGCTCCTTCATCCGGTCGATGTACCGAGCCACTTCGCGGTTGTGGACCACGCCCAGGTACGCGCTCATGCGGTCCACCGGCCCGTGGTCCCTCAGGGTCCGCCACACCGCGAGAAGCACGATCTGCCAGATGTCCTCGGCGTGCTCCTTCGTGAGCCGCTTGCGGGTCATGTAGAACCAGCGGTCACCGAGTGCGAGCGCCTCGTGCCACTGCTCGGCGGCCTCCGGGGACAGTTGCTCCTCTCCGGTGCCGCCGATGACCTGGAGAACTCCATGGCGGGGGCCGAACAGATCCGGTCGGAAGTACTTGAGCAGCCCCGGGAGTATGCCGGGCCTGCCATCCTGCTGAGCCATCGCGCTCCTCGATCGCACGCGAGCCGGTCCCGCGGACCTGATGGGCTCGCCTCTCTGCGCTGTCCTCCATAAGGAGGCGTCGATCCCGCGGATTGCATCCGCCTTTTCAAGATTCTTGACGCCGGACCCCCATTCAAGAATCGGGCCGTCCAACCCCGCATGACCCACCCGCATCTGCGGCATCACCTGGACCTCGATGTTCCGCAACTCCGCAACCCTCAGCACATGCCCGATGAGCTCCCGCGTCACCTCCGCCCCCCGTGCGCCGCAGGAACAGGTGCTCCTCCAGGATGAAGCTGCAGGCCGTGTCCGGCCGTCCCGCAGTAACCGTTGCCGCTCCAGCCGTGCCGCCAACCGCGCCTCGATCCGCTCGTCGCCCAACGGCAACTGGTTGACGAGCAGCCGTCGCGCGTACGCCTCCGTCTGCAACAGCCCCGGACGCCGAAACCCAGCTCAGGTCCTTGGGATGGACGGGACGGAAAAGCGGGCCGGCACGCCGGTGGAGCTGTCCTCCGCCGCACGCTGACCACTCGTTGTGCGCGCCGCCATGACGTAGGCGACTTGTCGTGGGGGCCGTCGGGCGGCATGGGACGATGCACGTCGGTCAGGCCCTTTCTCGCGAGCCGAAAGTAAGCGATTCGGCCTCGCTGTCGAGGCCGGCACCCCGCCCACCGTCAGGTAGTACTGGCCGGCCCCGCGATCACTGCGCGCCCCGACCACCCTCACACTGCGAACAACCACTTCAGGAGCGGGCGATGGACGAGATACAGCTGATCAGCGACGGTGACGGACTGGCGGTCATCGGGAGTGCGACGGATGTCGACCGCTTCCTCGTCTCGGAGGGTCTGTCGTCGAAGGACCTCGGACCGCAACGGTTCAAGTCCTTCGTCAGCGCCGGGGCCGCAGTCGCGCAGGCCGGCTCGGAGCTCGCCGCCGACTCCGGCCGCTGGGTGAAGCTGACTCCGAAGTCGGCACAGCTCGTCAAGAAGTACGGGCTGAGGGAAAGCTCGAAGACGGGGCTCAGCACAGGGGTCGTGAAGGGGCGGAAGGGCCAGATCAAGGGATTCGTCGAATTCGTGAAGGCGCCCCGATCGCTGCTGACCAATCCGGCGATCCTGGCCAACGCCGGGCGGATCATGTCGCAGGTTGCGATGCAGCAGACCATGGACGAGATCACCGACTACCTCGCCCTGATCGACGAGAAGGTCGACGACGTGCTGCGCGCCCAGAAGGATGCAGTGCTGGCCCGCATGATCGGAGTGGGTTTCGTCATCGAGGAGTCCATGACCCTGAGGGAGAAGAGGGGCAGGGTCGACGACGTCACCTGGTCGAAGGTGCAGACCGCGCCGGTGACGATCGCGGAGACCCAGGCGTACGCGTTGCGGCAACTCGACTCGATCGCCGAGAAGATGGAGAACAAGACCAAGATCGGTGATCTCGCCACGACAGCCAAGGCAGCCGAGTCCGCGGTCCGGGAGTGGCTCGCTGTCCTGGCCCGGTGCTTCCAGCTGCAGGACGCGATCGCCGTGCTGGAACTGGACCGGGTGCTGGACGCCTCTCCGGAGGAGCTGAACGGGCATCGCCTCGGGCTGAGGGCCGCCCGGCAGAACCGGCTGGAACACATCGCGCGGAGCACCGAGCTTCTGGTGGCCCGGATGAACGCGGCTGCCGGCACGGCCAACGCGAAGGTCTTGCTGCACCCGGCCAAGTCCCCGGCCGTGGTCCGGTCGAGGAACCATGTCGCGGTCGACGTCCATGACTTCCATGGGCGCCTCGGGATCGAGTCCGGTCGCCAGTCGTCGGAGGCGAGGCGGTGGGCGGAGGCGGCCGCGGAGGTGAGGGACAAGGCCTTGGAGACGGGGGCGAAGGGCGTCGGCGCTGCGAGAAGCCTCGGCAACGAGACTCTCGACCGGGCCGGCACGGTGAAGGGCAAGCTCTCCAGCGGGATCGCCGAACGAACCTGGCGTCGGCGAGGCGACGAGAAGCCGGGCGTCGAGGCGGAGTGATCGGGCTGCCGGCCCGTGCTCGGTGCAATCTTCGATCGACGGTGAGCTCACCGCCCGCAGTGCCTGTACGGACGTCGATCTCGCCGCCACACATGATCGCTTGACTGAACGCCGAGCTGATGAAGAACGTCGCTGAGATCGGGCAGCTGCGGCTTATCCGGGCGGCCTCGAAGTCGCGACCCGGGAAGCAATAGGGCTCTGGGGGAGGACCGGCGTCCAGCACGGCGGCCGGTTGCTCACCGATCGCCACCCGGGCCAGTGCGATGACAGCGACTGCTCGTGCGAGCGGGCAGGGCGGTGGTCGGTGCCACGGCGTCGATCGCCAGGTCCTTCAGCCGTCCCGGTGCTGCGGCGCGCGCCTGTGCGGAGGGGTCACGAACGAGCGGGCGGGTGCCGAGGTGTAGGCCCGGGCCAGCTCGATCAGATGGGTCTTCTCGGCCGTGAGGGTTGTCGCGTGCTCCTGGCGGCTGAGGAGCAGCGGTGTCTTCCCTTGGCCGAGCGATTCTGCCGAGGACTCGCACCGGGGGCTGCCCGCGAGTTTCGCCCGGCGGGCCTCCTTCATCACACACGCCAGGACCGCCACGTTGGCCTGGACGGGGGTGAGGTTCAGGGGCCGGACGTGGTCGCGGGCGAGCAGGGTGAGCCCGGGTGAGACGTAATGATCGAGTTCCAGCATGGCGTCCCGGATTTCGATGACCTTGCGATAGGCGAGCAGTCTGCGCGATATCGGAGGCCAGAGAAGTTCGAGGAGTCTCGTGCGGCGCCTGGTCAGGACTATGTGGGGGACGGCGCCCACCAGTTCGCTCCAGAGGGGCCAGAGACGCCACACGGTGCGGGTGTCGGCCAGGACGCCGGCGAGCACGACGGCGGTGGGTACGAGTATGGCTGCCGCGCGCAAGAGGGCGTGCAGGTTGATCAGGAGCGGCAGGTACGGCAGAGCCCACGACACGTCCAGCACGAGGCGGAGCAGCCGGCCGATCCAGAAGAGCGCGGCGAGCGCGGTGCCTGAGGCGAACAGCCGGAGAGCGATGGCGAGGGGGCGGTCGTCCGTGCGCAGGCCGTACCAACCGCAGATGATCAAGCACACGGAGTTGGCCACCACATGGGTGGAGATGAGTGTCAGCCAGTAGGCGAAGGACGGCGACGGGCCCTGGGCCGCGATCACCGAGTGGGAGGGATGTGCCGGGGCGGAGAAGTCGAGGACCGTCAGGATGACCAGGATCGAGCCGATGGCGCCGCAGAGGCCGACGCGGAGCCGGCGACTCCCGATGGGAGCGGAGACGAAGAACAGGACAGCGCCCGCCGAGACCACTCCGGTCAGGTTCCTCACCAGGTCGACAGTGTGGCCGGTGCCGGCGAGATCCGTAGCGAGCCCGGTGACGGCGGGGAGGTCCAGCACCATCGCCACGCCCGCCGTGGTGACGGCCAGCCACAGCCCGCGCTGGTCCGCGGCGCGGAGAGACGGCGCCGCGCGAAGCAGGACGGCGAGGCAGAGACAGAGGCAGCTGGGGTACGTGAGCCACGCGCCGAACGCGGTCAGGTGTGAGCTCAGCACCTGGGGTTCTCGACCCCGAGGGCCGCACTCAGGCTGGCGGCTGGGCCGTATCGTTCCCGTCGCGGCGGCTGGTCCGCCCCCGTGCGCAAGAAGCTCGCAAGCAGCTCGGCCTCGCGCTCCTGGCGGGTGGAGTAATTGGTGCGCCCGAAGAGGCGTCCTATCATGCGCGGATCGAGATCCGGCAGGACCGCGCGCTGGGCGTCGCCGTCGTCCGCTCCCTCCGCCACCGGATGGTGGTCGAAGAGCATGTGGCCGAATTCGTGCAGCACGATGTGTTCCTGATGGAGCGGGGAGGTGCGCTGCTCGTAGAAGATGTGGTCGTCCGCGTTCGTCGCGAGCCAGAGGCCGCAGGTGCCGTCCATCGCGGCTTCGATCGGTAACGCGTGGACGTACAAAGGTCGTCCACGCTGCTCCGAGACGTGGTCACGGAAGCTCGCGATGGAGAACGGCTGCGGCAGCTGGACCTGTCCGGCGAGCTCCCGGCACCGTCGATGCAGGATGAGTGATCGCAGCAACTAACGCTCCCCGGTGTCGGAATCGAAGGCGTCCTCCGTCACGTAGCCGTCGTCTCCTCGTCGGTTCCGGCGTCCGTGCCCGCCCCCTGGTGGCCGACCTCGGGAAGGTTATGGGCCTTCCTCGTCTCGTTCACGATGGTCAGCAGGGAGTCGAGACTGGCGGCCGAGAGCCCCGATGCCCGCATCGCCAGACTGCGCACCTTGGCGTCCCTCAGGGCGGTGGCGAGCGCCAGCTGGGCGTTCACCCGCCGCGACACCTCCTCGTTGAGGAAGTATTCCGGAGGCACCCCGAAGAAATAGGCGAGGACGTCCAGTTGTTCGAGGGTGATGTTGCGCTTCTTGCCCGTGGCGAGTTCCCACAGGTACGTCCCCGAGATGGAGCCATCGGTCACGGCGCTGATCTCCCGGGCGAGGCGGGCATATCCGGGCCGCTGCTGTTCATCGGGGTAGACCACGTGGATCAGTTCGGTGAGCCGCTGATCGAACTTCCGGAGCAGCGGACGCACCCCGTCGCGTGCCGGTTCCGCATCCATGCGAACCATCCCTCCCGAAGACCCTCCTGAGGGTACAGACCATGTGTATCCCTGTCCGCCGGAGCGGGCAAGAGTGGTTCCGGACAAGCGCGGAGGCGGATGTTCCGTCCGCTTCAGCGGACACGTTGACGCCTCGTCATGCGCTGGCTTAGCGTCACGTTTCGGCTACGGTCAGAGCTCGACAAGGCGTCGCCCATCCCTTGAAAGGATCGCGATCGCATGGTGCAGCCGCGTGACACGCAGGACCGGGGGGTGACCCGGTCGAGGACCGCCCCGGAGGCCGGCACCCCCACCGGACGCCACGGTCATGAGGAGAGCCGGAGCTCTTCAGCACGGCGGTTGTCACCTCCGTACCCGTACCGCTCAGTACGCCTGCACCGACGACTGACCCGAAGTCACCTCCCCGGCCCGCTTCTCCGCTCCCACTCGTGATCTCGCGCGCTCCGGTGTGGTGGCACCTCTCCCCACGCCGCCGCGCGTTCGACGCGCCGCTCCGTCGTGCCCGCGGCGGCGGAGCCGTCCCACCCTTCCTGTCATGGATGACGTGCTCTCCTGGAGGTATTGATGTCCGCGATATCGGATCAACGACAGGCGTTGACCTTCGACATCGACATAAGCACCCTGCTGCCGGCCGACTCGCCCCGCTTCGCACTCGACCAGGCACACGTACGGGCACTCGCGGAGAGCGAGGCGGAGTTTCCCCCGATCCTGGTGCACCGGGCGACCCTGCGCGTCGTCGACGGCATGCACCGGGTGAGGGCCACGGAACTGCGCAACCGGCACACCATCGGCGCGCACTGGTTCGAGGGGGACGAGCACGCGGCCTTCCCGCTCGCCGTGGAATCCAACACGCGGCACGGACTTCCACTCTCGAGCGACGAGCGGAAGCAGGCGGCGTTACGGATATTACGCACGCACCCCCACTGGTCCGACCGCAGGATCGCCGAGACAACCGGCTGGAACGCCACCGGCGTGGGCGCGCTGCGCCGGGGTATCGCCGAATCGGACGCGCGACCGGACGCGCGGGTCGGCCGTGACGGCCGGGTCCGTCCGTCGACCACGGCGGAGGGACGGCGGGTGGCTGCCGAGGTGATCAGACAGAAGCCGGCAGCCTCGCTGCGGGAGATCGCCAGGCGGGCCGGGATCTCTGTGGGGACCGCCCGTGACGTGCGCTACCGGCTGGCCCAGGGGCGGCCGGCGGTTCCGGACAGCCGCCGGTCCGACGGTTCTTCGGGCGCGGCCGGTCCCACCGCCACCACTGCGCCCGCACCGGACGAAGACCGTCCGGGTCGTCGAGGCGAGCCCGACCTCGCTCGCCGCATCACCCTCTTCGACGGACTCCGCAACGACCCCTCGCTGCGACTCAGTGAGAGCGGACGGCTCGTCCTGCACCGACTGCACACGCAGCTGCGTACGACCGAGGAATGGAAGCGCCTCGCCCCCACCATCCCTCTGCACGGGCGGAGCGCGGTGGCCGACATCCTGTCCGCCTGCGCCGACGACCTCAAGGGCATGGCTCAGGAGCTGCGTTGCGTCGAGGACTCCCTGACCAGTTAGCCCCGGCCGTACGCGGGTGGCGGACCGGGCTCCCCCGGGGCGGACGCCGTGACCCCGTGGGCGACGGCGGTGACGACGAGCCGGCGGCCGACCCGCCACCGCCCGTGGAGGGTGTGGAGCGGTCGCCCCTCGTCGTCGTGTCCGGGCCGCAGGAGACTGGCGCGGAAGGTCTGCCGGAACGGGTCGAGGACCAGCTCCGCCTCTCGGAAGTCCAGCCAGGTCCCTGTCAGGGGGAACCACGCCTTGTACACGGACTCCTTGGCGCTGAAGAACAGCCGGTCCCATTGGAGCGCGGGACGGGTGTGGCGCAGTGCCATCAGGTGGCCCCGCTCGGACGGTGACGCGATCCGGCGGAGAAGGCCCGGCGGCAGCGGCGCGTGGGGTTCGGCGTCGATGCCCAGGGCGGCGACGTCGATCCTCCGGGACACGGCGGCGGCTCGGTAGCCGTCGCAGTGGGTCATCGAGCCCACCACGCCTTCCGGCCAGGTCGGCGCACCCCCTTTCCCCGGGACCATCGGGCCGGCCGGCCGGCCGAGGGAGGTCAGGGCGATCCGCGCGCAGTGCCGTACGGTCGCGAACTCCCCGCGTCGGCGGTCCACCGCTCGACCCAGCACGGCCGCCTCCTCCGGGAAGATCCAGGCGTCCGGGACGTCGCCGAACTCCTCGGCGGTCCGGGCCGCTTCCGGCACCAGCCCGGTCAGGAGCGTGGGCATCATCGCTTCACCTCCGACGGCTTCCCGCCCACGGGCAGGGCGGGCTCGGCGCGCCGTGCTGTCGCCGCCCACTCCGCGGCCAGCTCCCGCAGATCCGCGTCGACCATCCGGCGCGGGTAGGCCCAGTGCAGCAGGGGCGCGGTCATTGCGGTGGTGACGAGGGCCATGACCACCATGAGCGAGTACAGGTCCGTGTCGAGCAGCCCCAGTTGCAGTCCAACGCCCAGGATGATGAGTTCGGTGAGACCGCGGGTGTTCATGAGGATGCCCAGCGTCGTCGCCGACCGCCCGGGCCGCCCCGCGGCCCGCGCTCCCAGGTAGGCGCCGCCGAACTTGCCGCCGGTCGCCACGAGGAGGATCAGGCCCAGCTCGCCGAGTCCGTCCCCGTCCACCGTGCTCAGGTCCACCTTCAGCCCGGCCACCGTGAAGTACGCCGGCAGCAGCATCCAGGTGACCGACTCGAACCGGTCGACGACCGCCGCGCGCAGCCGCTCCGTGCCGTGGCGCGGCACGATCGCACCGGCGAGGAACGCGCCGAAGATGAAGTGCAGCCCGAACCACTCGCTCAGCGCACCGGAGACGAGCAGCAGCACCGTCAGCACACTGAGCGGCGCGGCACCCGGCCCCCGCTCGCCGGCACCGGTTCCGCGCGGCTCCCGGGTGGCCAGGAACCTGCCGAGGAGCGGCCGTACCACCGCGATCATGACCACGGCGTACGGCAGGACCAGTAACACCTGCCAGGAGCTCTGGCTCCCCGTGAAGGTGAGGACGGCCGCGAGCAGCAGCCAGGCGACGACGTCCCCGACGGCCGCGCTCGCCATCGCGAGCGCACCGATCCTGGTGTGCTGGATGCCCCGGTCGGTGAGGATGCGGGCCAGGACCGGGAAGGCCGTGATGGACATGGCCGCGCCGATGAACAGCACGAAGCCGATCCGGTTGTCGACCGCGTGTTCGTCCCACAGCCACACCGCCAGCAGCACGCCGAGTCCGAACGAGCAGACCATCGACCCCACGGACACTCCGACCGCGGCTCGCCTGTTCCCGCGCAGCAGCCGGTGGTCGAGTTCGATCCCGACGAGGAACATGAACAGTGCGACGCCGAGGTTGCCGAGCGTGCTGAGCATCGGCCGGACGTCCGAGGGGAAGACCGCGTCCGAGAGGGCGCCGTGGAGCAGCGTCGGACCGAGCAGGATGCCGGCGAGGATCTCGCCGAGGACGGCCGGCTGACCGCACCGCAGTGCGAGGCGCCCGAGCACGTGCGCGAGGGCGAGGATCAACGCCAGACCGACCATGATCATGGCCGTTTGATGGGTGGTCACGAACACTCCTTGGGTACGGGGCGACCGGCCCGCGGCGGTGCCCTACCCGGTCGGGGACAGGGGAGCGGCCAGGACGGCGGGGGTCGTCAATTGCGTTAGACACGGCGATCCGGGCGTTGCTATGTTGAGAGGTATGTCGAGTCCCGAGGCGGAAAGAAGCGGGCCACCGGTGATCCGGTGGCGAACCGCGTAACTGTCTGACGACCCTGCTTTCTCCGGCCTCCCGGCCGAGCAGTGCGTCGCGCGTCCGTCACGGATCAACCGCATCGCGGGATCACCTCCGGAGCTCCCTCCGGACGTCCCCCACGCCCACGCACGGCCTTGCGCCCATGCGTCGCGCGTCTCCCCTTTCTGCGATGTAGTTGGAGCTTCTTCATGCCATTCGCCATCTACGTTCTCGGGCTGGCCGTATTTGCCCAGGGAACGTCGGAATTCATGCTGTCCGGGCTGGTGGAGGACATGGCCGCCGACTTCGGCGTGTCCATCCCCGCCGTCGGCTCGCTCACCTCGGCCTTCGCCGTCGGCATGATCGTCGGCGCACCGCTGGTCGCGATGCTGAGCCTGCGGTGGCCGCGCCGCCGGGCGCTGCTGGCCTTCCTCGTCACCTTCCTCCTCGCCCACGTCGTGGGCGCCCTCACCGACAGCTTCGAGGTCCTCTTCGTCACCCGGGTCGTCGCCGCACTTGCCAACGCGGGCTTCCTCGCCGTCGGCCTCGCGACCGCGGCATCCATGGCCGGACCGCAGGCCAAGGGACGGGCGACCTCGGTGCTCCTGAGCGGAGTCACCCTCGCCCTCATCGCGGGTGTCCCCCTCGGTGCCGTCCTGAACGAGGTCTGGGGCTGGCGCTCGGTCTTCTGGGGTGTCGCGATCATCTCTGTTCCTGCGGCCTTCGCGGTGCTGCGGGCCGTGCCGGCGACGCCCGTCGACCCCTCGGCTCCCAGCGTTCGCCACGAACTGCGGGCGCTGCGCGACTCCCGGCTGATCACGACGCTCGTGCTCGGGGCGCTGGTCAACGGAGCGACGTTCTGCTCGTTCACCTATCTCACGCCCGTCATCACCAACGTGACGGATCTGAGCTCGGGCTGGGTGCCGGCCGCGCTGGCGCTGTTCGGTATCGGGTCCTTCGTCGGGGTCAACGTGGGCGGCCGGCTGGCGGACAGCCGTCCCGGCCAGGTACTGGCGTTCGGCGGTGCGGCGCTGCTGGCGGGCTGGCTGGTCTTCGCCCTCACGGCCGGGAACCCGGTCGTGGCGATGGTCCTCGTCTTCGTCCAGGGCGTGCTCTCGTTCGGCGTGGGCTCCACGCTGATCGCGCAGGCCCTCTACACGGCCACGGCCGCCCCCACCCTGGGCGGCGGCTTCGCCACTGCCGCGCTGAACGTCGGCGCCGCAGCCGGTCCCGCCCTGGGCGGTGTCGCCCTGGGCGCCGACTTCGGCTACCGCTCGCCGCTCGTGGTGAGTGGCATTCTCGTCGCCACCGCCCTGGTCGTGGCGGCCGTGGCACGGGCCGTCGGCGTCATCGGCGGCAAGGACGCCACCGTCGCCACGGAGAACGCTCCGGCGGCGCCCCCGGTGGAGGCCCGTTCCTGATCGCCGCTCCCCCTGTCCGGTGGCCCGTCCCCCTCGTGGGGGCGGACCACCGGCCGCGTGCGCGGAGCGCGGGGGGCACCCCTCAGAGCAGGGAGAGGAAATGGGAGACCATCTCCGCCGACTGCTCGGGGTTCAGTCGCGGGTCGCACGTGGACCGGTAGTCGGTGAACCGCGGCGGCTCGTCCCGCTCCGACACGCACTCGGTGACCGGGTCCGGGGTCAGTTCCAGGTGGAGGCCCGCGGGCCACTGCCCGTACGTCCGCAGCGTCCGGGTGAAGGACGCGACCTCGGCACGCATCGGCTCGATCAGCCGGGTCTTGTGGCCGGACAGCTTCACCCCGTTGCCGTGCATGGGGTCACTGAGCCAGACGACCGGTGCGCCGTGGCGGGCGACCGCTTCGACGACGGGTGGCAGGAGCCGGTCCACATCCTTCGCGCCGAAGCGCACGATGAACGTCAGCCGCCCCGGGAGCCCCTGCGGATTCAGCGACCGGCTCAGGGCGACGGCGCCCTCCGGCGACAGCGACGGCCCGAGCTTGACGCCGATCGGGTTGTGCACGGCCTGGGCGAGGGCGACGTGGGCGCCGTCCTCCTGGCGCGTCCGCTCGCCGATCCACCCGAAGTGGGCGGAACCGCTGTACGTACCGTGCGCGCCCCGGCGCACCAGCGGCCGTTCATAGGGCAGCAGGAGCAACTCGTGCGAGGTGTAGACCCGTTCGAGGACGGGACGCCCCGACCAGGAGTGCCGGATCTCGTCGAGGACGAGCCGCGAGCACGTGTACGCGCTGAGGAGCCGCCGGGGTTCCGGGGTCCTGGCCGGCAGCGCGAACTCGGGCTCGTTCACGGCGTCGCCGCAGTAGCTGGGCATCTTCCGTCCCAGACCGGATTCCTCCACCTCGAACGGCGAGGAGCGCGGCTTCCCGTACTGGCCGGCGATACGGCCGACGGCCACCGCGGGCAGCCCGCTGCCGGCCCGCATGATCGCGGCGAGACCCTGGAGGTTGTCCACCTTCTGCCGGACCAGTCCCGCGACGGCCTCATGGAAGCGTTCGGCGCAGTCGCCGCCCTGGACCAGGAGTGCCGAGCCGCGGGCGACGAGGTCCATCCCGCTCATCAGGTCGACGGTCTCGTTCTCGGTGGTGAGGACGGGCAGCCCGGCCAGCTCCCGTTCCACTTCGTCGAGGGCGTCCGGGTCCGGCCAGTAGGGCTGTTGTGCCGCTGTCCCGGTCAGGGACGTGAGCGTCGTGGTCGCGTACATCATGGTCTCCTCCGCCCGCACGGAACGGTGCCGTCGGGGCTGTAGTGGGTGTCGTGCGCGGTGGTGCGCGGGGGGCGGTCTCAGCGCACGTCCCGGGACGCCGGGCTCTCCCGGCTCATCACCAGGTCCTCGACGCGGCACATCTCCGCGATGATCGCCTCGTAGAGGCCCACCAGGAACGCCTCGTCGAGGCCGTGGTCGGCGGCGTAGCGGGCAGCCCTCTCCTTGACCAGGCTGACCCGGCCGGGCTGCATCATCGGGACGCCGTGCCGGGACTTGTACCGTGCGATGCGGACGCCGTAGTCGATGCGGCGGCGCACGGTGTCCATGAGCGTCACGTCGAGTGCGTCGAGTTCCGCGCGCAGCCCGTGCAGTTCGTCCTGCTCGGTCATGGGTCCGTCTCGCCTTCTTCGTCGGTGCGGTGGATGGTGCGGAACAGCTCCCGGCAGTGGTCCTGCCGCGCCGCGAGCTCGGGTCCCATGAACCGGTGGAGCTCCTCGAAGACGCCGTCCAGACCGTCGGGGCCGACGCCGTCGGAGTCGTCACCGACGAGCGAGGCGAAGGAGCGTAGTGCGTCCGCGAGTGCCCGACGCGCCGACGCGGCCCGAGGGTTGGACCACTGGATCTCCCCGTAGACCTCCGGGCTGCCGCCGAGCATCCTGGCCAGCAGGGCGAGCAGGACCTGATGGGGTGGCGGCGCCGTCGCGGTCAGCGTGCGGACGTCCATGCCCGTCCGGGCCAGCGCGAGCCCGAAGGAGACGATCACCGCGTGCGTCAGGGCCTGGGTGGCGGCGGTCGTCCGGTCGTGCTCCGGCGCCGAGAGCCGTACGGGCCTCCCGCCGCCGTTCTCGACGAGCCGCAGCAGCGCGGCCACACCGGGCCCGTCCTTCGTGACCACGGCGCTCACGGGCCGGCCCGCCATGCCGGCGGACGGGGCGAACATCGGGTTGAGCCCCACGTGCTCGACACCGGGGGCGTGGGCCGCGAGTTCCGCGGCCATGCCCGCCTTGACGGAGAGAGTGTCGGCGAGCAGCGCGCCCGGTCGCATGAGCCGCGTCACGGGGACCACGGCCTTGAGCGCCACCGCCTCGTGGACGGCGAGCAGGACGAGGTCCGCGCGGCCGAGGACGGCCGCCAGTTCGGGACCCGGCGCGGTGACGTCGGCGACCAGGCAGGAGTCGTGCTCCCGCGCGGGCGTCACGAGGTCCACGACGAGCGTCCGGCTGCCGGCGTCGCGCAGCAGGCCGACGAACATGTCGCCCACCGCGCCGCTCCCGCCGACGACGACACTCCGGGCGAAAGGGCTCATCGCGTGCCCGCCACGGCAGTGCCGTCGAGGGACGAACCGTCGAGTGCGGAGACCATGGCACGGGCCTTCACCACCGTCTCGGTGAACTCCTCCTCCTGGTCGGAGAGGGAGACGATCGCCCCGCCGACGCCGAACTCCGCCTGGCCGGCCGCCAGCACGATGGTGCGGATGACGATGCTGAGGTCGGTGGCGCCGCTCAGGGAGAACCAGCCGAGCGCGCCGGAGTAGACGCCCCGGGGGCCCTCCTCCAGCCGGTCGATGATCTCCATGGTGCGCTTCTTGGGCGCACCCGTCATGGAGCCGCCGGGGAAGGCCGCACGCACACACGCGGTGGTGCTCGTGCCGGGCCGCAGTCGCCCCCGGACCGTCGACACCAACTGGTGCACGGACGCGTAGGTCTCCACCTCGAAGAGCCGGGGCACATGGACGGAGCCGATCGCGCACACGCTGTTGAGGTCGTTGCGGACCAGGTCGACGATCATCAGGTTCTCGGCCCGGTCCTTCTCCCGTCCGGCCAGGTCGGCGCGGAGCCGCTCGTCCTCCTCGGCCGTACCGCCCCGGGGGCGGGTCCCCTTGATGGGCTTGGACTCCACACCACCGTCCGCGTCGATCGTGAGGAACCGCTCGGGCGAGGCACTGAGCACCGAGAGCTCCGGGAATTCGAGCAGGGCGCCGTAGGGAACGGGGCTGAGCGCGCGCAGCGCGCGGTAGAGCGGCAGGGCCGCGGCCTCCGTCGGCGCCGTGACCATGTTGGTCAGACAGATCTCGTACGACTCGCCGTTGCGGATCTCCTCCAGGCACGCGTCGATGCGCTTGAGGTAGGCGTCCTTGTCGTGGCGCGCCCGTGCCACGGGGCCGAAGCCCGCCGCCGCCTCGGGTGCGCCGAAGGCCATGGCGGGGGTCCGCTCCGCCGGGGCGCGGGCGGCCAGGCCGGTGAGGGTCTCGGCCGTCTCCCGCAGCCAGGCCCGTGCCCCGTCGTCCTTACCGCGGCGGTCGAGGGCCAGCAGGTAACAGCAGCCGTCGAGGTGGTCGAGCGCGATCACGCGATCGGCGAAGAGGAGTGCGGCGTCGGGGTGCGGGGAGAGGTACGCGGGTTCGCCGAGCGTCTCGGCCTTCAGTTCGTAGCCGAGGTAGCCGACGTACCCGAGGTTGAACTCGAAGGGCAGACCGGGGGCGGCGGGTACGCGTCGGCGGTCGAGCTGCTCCTCCAGGTAGGTGAAGAAGGGCTGCGCCGTCTTTGTCCACCGGCCGTCGGAGCCCCGGACCTGGACGACGCCGTCGGCGACCCGGTAGGTGACGTACTCGGCGAGCGGGCCGCGGTCGTCGCCGAGGAAGGAGAAGCGCGAGGAGCCCTCCAGGACGGAACTGCTGTCCAGCCAGAACGTGGCGCCGTCGCCGGGCAGACAGGTGCGGCGCACCTCCTCTGCCTCCGGCAGCACGTCCACCCGGGTCACATGGACGTCGTACGGGGAGGCCGCCACGTCCCGCGGCGCCCGGTGGTGGGCGAGGGCGAGGTCGCGGAAGTTGGCCATGATCTCCCGGCCGAAGTCGCTGCCGATCGACTCCGGGTGGAACTGGACGCCCCACAGGGGCCTGTCGCGGTGCCGCAGTCCCATGATGAGGCCGTCGTCGCTCCAGGCGATGGGCTCCAGCTCGTCGGGGAGGTCGGTCGCGGCCAGGGAGTGGTAGCGCACGGCGGTGAACGGTGAGGGGAGACCTCTGAAGACGTCCTTTCCGGTGTGCCGCACTTCGGAGGCCCGGCCGTGTACGGGCTCCGGCGCGAGGCTGACGGTCCCGCCGAAGAGCTGGGCGATGCCCTGGTGGCCGAGGCAGACACCGAGGACGGGCAGACCGCTCTCGGTGATCGCCTGCCGGCTGATCCCGAAGTCCCTCGCGCGGTCCGGGCTGCCGGGGCCCGGTGACACGACGATCGCGTCGAAGTCCTCGACGCGCAGACGCGACCAGTCGGCGTCGTTGGGCACGACGACGGGGGGCCGGCCGGTCGCCTCGCCGATGTACTGGAACAGGTTGTAGGTGAAGGAGTCGTAGTTGTCGATCAGGAGTGTGCGCATGGTGGGGCACCTCGTCTCAAGGGGCTCGCCGAAGGCGCGTGGACGGCACTTCGCGCGTCGGGGGAGCGGGCCGGGGGAGCGGGCCGGGGGAGCGGGGAAGGCCGGAGGGGAGCGGACAGCGAAGGACGGGAGCATGCCCCGGGTGCCGGGTGCCGGGTGCCGGGTGCCGGGACCGCGGGCGCCACTCAGAGGGGCAGCGTCCTTCGCAGGTGCAGCCGCTCGGCGCTCCCGCCCTTGTCCCGCACGTGCCGCACCAGCAGGTCGCTGTCGACGATGGCGGGGTGGCTCTCGTCGTAGTCGATGGCCATCACGATGCCCATCCAGGGTTCGAGGCCCATCGCGTACACGTAGACCGCCTCGGGCTCCAGCGCGTCGACGATCTCCCTGGCCTGCGGGAAGTTGGAGCCGTTGAGCCGCCGGCTCTGGTCGGTCCTGCGGTCCAGCGGCTCGCCGTAGAGAGGACCGTAGATCCAGCTCGCCGCCGCCCCGATGCTCTCCATGCCGATGAAGACGGTGTCGACCGGGCCGATCACCTCGGCGACCTTCGTGTACATCGTCGGCGAGATGTTCGTGGAGTCGGCGGCGAAGAGTATCGAACGCTCACCGAACCGGAACAGCCACCCCGTCTTGCTGCGGATCCGCAGATCGCCGTGTTCGCCCAGGAAGGGCAGGGCCACGACTTCGGCGGAGCCGCAGGACAGGGTCTCCAGGTCGTCGACCTCGACGACGTCGGTGAAGCCGAGCCGGCGGAGGATGCCGCCGAGCCCGGGGTCCACCAAGCTGGCGTTGGCGGACTTGGGTACCAGGACCCTGCCGACCCGGTGCCGGATGCGCAGCAGGGTCTCGAACAGCATGTGGTCCTGGTGGTTGTGGGTGATGAGGAGATGGTCGACGCGCTCCGGCAGATCGGCGAAGGTGAACCGGTTCTCCGCACCGCCGGGGTAGCCGGCGTAGCTCAGGACCGGGTCCACCAGGAAGGTGGTGCCGCGGTAGCGGGCGAACACGCAGGCGTGGCCCACGTATTCGAGGACGTCGTCGCCGGCCGGCGCGGCGGCCGGTTCCGCGGCGGCCGGCGGGACGGGCTCGAAGTACCCGGCGAACCGGGCGGCCCGTTCGTCCCGAAGCCCCAATTCCGCTGCCAGGTTGCCGAGTTCCTCTCCCGTGAGACCGCCCCGGAAGACGGTGTCGAGCAGCGGGGAGTCGAGCGGGACGTCGACCAGCAACTGTTCCGGTCCGTACTCCAGCATCGGTGTCGTGAGGGCGAACTCGCGCGCGTCCTCGGTGACCGGTCGGAAGCGCACCTGCTGCCACGACGTGTCGTAGTACTCCGACGCGTACATCAGGGGTTCGATGAAGCGGTAGTCGGCGGTGCGGTTGTCCCTGCCGTAGAACACCTCCACCCGACCGGCCAGTGCCTGCGGCAGCTCCTGGTAGACGGAGTCGAGGCACTCGCCGTGGTGGCGCGGCAGGATGTCCTCCTCCAGCCGGCGGATCGCCTCGAAGAGTTCGTCCAGCCGCGCCCGCCGGGGAGCCGTGTCCCGGTACCAGGCCTCGATGGCGTCCCGGTGCTCGTGGGCGTGGATCCAGGGGCCGCCGTGCATCCGGCGCTGCCGGACGGCCGCAGCGTGGACCTGCGGGTCGTCGAGGTAACTCTCGACGATGCGGGTGAACCGGTTGCGTACGAAGCGGGCGAGGGTCTGGGGCGGCAGCAGGTACGACCAGCCGTACCAGCCGGCGATGACCGGCTCGACCGCGATGTCCTGACGTAACGAGTAGCGCATGTCGGCAACGGCTCCGTTCCTGCTAGCGCGGCGACGGCGTGGGGGCGGCGCCGTTCTGGGCCTCTGCGGGAAAACCGGTCACCGTGTCGGTGCTGCCCCCGGTTCCGGCACCCGGTGGTGTGCCGAGCAGACGGCCGAGGATGTCGTGTTCGACCTCGCGGTGGGGGGAGGGCCAGCCCGGACCGCTCAGTGCCGCCTGCATGGCGGCCAGCAGCGGCGCGGGGACCTCTCCGCCGTCCCGCACCCGCTCGAACCACTCGGCGGGGGCCAGGACGGCCGACTCCGAGAGCCCGGTGTGGTGCAGCAGTTCGTCGAGCGCGTACGTGCGGTGGACCACGACCGCGGACCGGGATACCGGGCCCCGGGACGCCTCGCCCGCCGTGCCCGCACGCGCGTCCGGACTCCCGAGAAGGGTGTCGGTCAGGACGCCGACGTCGCAGACCGGTAGGTAGCCGCTGAGACGGGGGAACACACCCACCCGGCGCGCGGTCGCGAGCAGAGCGGTGAACCAGTCGTCCTCAAGGTGGCCGTGGTCCTCGGGCCGGTGCCCGTAGACCAGGGCGGACCGGTAGTGGGAGACGGCGCACCCCAGCACGGCGAGGGTGTTCACGTACTCCTCGCTGATCAGCTTCGACCGCGAGTAGGGGTCGCCCACGGCCGTGAGGGTCCCGGCCGACAGGGGCAGGAAGACGGCTCCGGCCGAGGCGGCCGAGAGGAAGGTGAAGGAGCGGGCGCCCAGGGCCGCCGCGCCGCGGACGACCAGCGCGGTGTTGCGCACGCTGCCGCTCAGGTGGCTTTCGAGCGGCAGCAGGTGGTTGACCTGGTAGCCGCAGTGCACCACCGCGTCGAGGACGGGGCCGCGCCGCCGGTCGATCCACTCCTCCAGTTCCCCGTAGGAGATTGCCCGCACCCCGGCGTAGTCGGCGGCCTCCCGCCCGAAGCGTGCGCGGTGCCCGCTCAGGACCCGTTCGGGGTCGCCGGTACTGACGACGAGGACGGGCCGGCCGGCGGTGAGCAGCCGGTCGAGTACGTGCCCTCCGATGAAGCCGGACGCGCCGGTGAGGAGCACGGCCCGCTCGCCGGCCGCGGCCCAGGACACCGGCTCGTGCCGGGTGTCACGGCGCAGGACCGGCAGCTCGGCGCGCAGCGCGTCGCGCTCGCCCTCCACCCGGCGCAGCAGCGTTTCGACGGCGGACTCCGAAGGGGCGACGGCTTCTCCGCGCAGGTGGCGCAGGAAGGCGGCCGGGACGAAGTCGTAGTCCATCGCGGCGAACGCGGCCTCCACCGCCTCCTCGCCGTAGGCGTCGGAGAGTTTGACCTGGATCTGGATCATGGCGAGGGAACTGCCGCCCGCGTCGAAGATCGACCTGTCCGGGCCGATCTCCCTTCCCAGGACGGCGGCCACCACGTCGAGCACCCGTCCCAGCTCCGCCGCCTGCCCGTCCGGGGCCGCGGCCGGGGACGTGAGCCGCTCCCGCAGAGCGCCGCGGTCCACCTTCCCGCCCGGGGTCAGCGGGAGCGCGTCGCTCAGCACGACGCGGTCGGGCGCCTCCCAGACGGGCACCAGATTCCTGATCCGGGCCATCAGCGACTCCTCGGTGGCGTCGCCGTCCGCGGCTGTGACCAGCAGGATCGTGGCGTCCTGCCGTACGAGAGCCAGCTCCCGGTCCAGGTGACGGGAGAGCGTGGACTCGACGTGTGCGAGGTTCACCCGGTGTCCCAGGCGCTTGATCTGCTCGTCGATCCGTCCGACGTAGGCGAGCAGGCCGTCGTCGGAGAGGGTCACGACGTCCCCGGTGGCGTAGGCGGGGGAGCCGTCGACCGTGGTGAACACCGCGTTCTCGCCCACGCTCCCGCCGGCGTAGCCGAGTGCCACGCCGTCGCCGACGATGATGAGTTCGCCGGTGCCCGTCGTGGCGTCCCGGCCGGTGTCCGGGTCGCGCACGAAGGCCCGGAAGCCGTCGACGGGGGCGCCGATGGTCGGTGTGAACTCCTTCAGCTCGGCGAGGGAGAAGCAGACGGTGGCCTCCGTCGGACCGTACGCGTTGAACACCCTGCTGTAACGGGCCGCCTTGTGGTATTCGCTCTCGCCCAGCGCCTCGCCGCAGAACTCCACCTTGCGGATGCGGCGGCGCGCCGCCTCGTCGAGCCGCGCGTAGACGGACGGCGACAGCATGGCCAGGTCGCAGCCGTGCGCGGTGAGGTACCGCGAGACGGAACCCAGCCAGGAGGCCTGGTCCCGGTCCGGTACGACGAGGGCCGCCCCGGCGTACAGGGTGCCGAGGAGCTCACTGATGGAGGCGTCGAAGGAGAGCGAGGCGAAGTGCAGGACCTCGTCGTCCGGCGTGATGTCGAGCAGGCGCCGCAGGGAGCGGCACAGGTTGAGCAGACCGCCGTGCCCGACGTCGACGAGCTTGGGACTGCCGGTCGAGCCCGAGGTGAAGATGGAGTACGCGACAGGGGAACGGGCCGGCTCCCCGGACGCGCCGCCCGGCGCCGCCGGGCCGGTGGGCAGGCCCACGTCATCGGCGTGCAGGGCACGCAGACCGGCCTTCCCGGCCCGCGCCAGGGCCTCGCGGTCGAAGCAGACGAGGAGCGCGGCGTCCGCGGCACGGACGAACTCCGCGAACCGCTCGGCGGGCAGGCCGGGATTCATCGGGGTGTGCACCGCGTGGCTGCGCATCGCCGCGAGCGCCCAGATCGCGGCCTGCGCCGTGTGCTCCCCGGAGACCAGGACACGGCGGCCCGCGGGGCACTCGCGGTCGATCAGGCCGGCGAGCACGCTCGTGACCCGGTCGAGCTCCTCGTACGTCCAGGTCCTCCCGGCGGTCCGCAGCGCGGTCCGTCCGCGATGGCGCCGGAAGAGGTCAGTCAACAGGTCCGGGAGTTCCACCACTTGCTCCAATTCTCTGCGTGAGTCGGCCGAGGATGTCGGCCGCGGTCCCCGGGGGGAGGAATCCGCGCTTGTACTGCATCCGCAACAGCGGCGGGCCCGGCCACGACCGGTCGGCGAGGAACTTCAGATCTTCGAAGACGCGCGCGCTGCGCACCGCCACCCAGCGCCACCGGTCCGGTTCCGGACGCATGAACGTGGTGTCGGAGACGACGACGCGGGGCATCCGGCCGCTGGTGAACGCCTGCGCGAAGGCATGGAGGTCGGACATGGTGAACCGGCCCAGTGACTCCTGGGCCCTGCGGGCCCTGGCGAAGTACTCGGGGGTGTAATCCGCAGGGGAACCGGCCCGCACGACGAGCGGTTTGATCTCGACGTAGTAGCCCCCCTTCGTCGCGAACTCCCAGCGGGAGAAGGGGTACTGCAGGACCAGGCCCCCGCCGAGGACGGGCAGCAGGGTGGCGGTGACGGCGCTGAGCAGTTCGTCGAAGGTGACGCCCTCACGGAGCGGCAGCCATTGCTCCGCCGACGCGGAGATCGTCGGGATGCCCTTGCGGCCCGGTGCGGGCAGGTCGCCGAGGACTCGGGCGACCTCATCGGGGTCGGCGGCCGGCAGGGCGGCGTACCGCTCGACGGTCCGCTCGTGGTGGCGGTAGCGGGAGCCGATGCGGCCCGGCGGGGACTCGTCGCGCAGATAGGCCCGGATGTGCCGGAGCAGGTCGACCACATCGGTCAGGTCGACGACCAGATGGCTGAACTTGACGAGGAGGACGTACTCGCCGTTCGTGTGCGGCCAGTACGCGAGGTGCACCACCTCGTCGAGCCGTAGCGGGTGACTGTTGTGGTAGGCGGTGACCAGATCCGCCAGCGTGTCGACGTCGCCCTCGACCGGTCCCGGCTGCGGGGCGAGGGTGACGCCCACGTCCTCCGGCGCCACGTCGACCAGGTGTGTGAGCGCCTGGATCAGCCCGAGCCGGTCGGCGAACTCCCGCCACGCGCCCGGGTCGTCGAGCCGTCCGGGCTCGACGGCGCCGACGAAGGCCGTGCACGGGTTGACGTCGCAGTCCATCCCGAGGTCGCCCAGGAAGCCGTGGATGTCGCGCACGGCGACGGCCGCGGGACGAAGGCGAAGGCCGCCGCGGGCCGCCGCACCGCGGGTGCCGGAGCTCACCGGGCCACCGTCGTGCCCCAGCCGAACTCGGCCTGGTCCAGGACGTCCATCTCCGTCAGGAGGGTGTGCACCCCCGAGTGGTCCTGCACGAGGTGGGTGCCGCCCTGGGATTCACGCACCTCGGCGGCGGCCTTCTCCCAGCCCGGGACGGCTTCGAATGCGACGATCGACTCCCAGGTCGTGAAGTCGGGGGCCACGAAGGCCTCCAGGCCCGCCACGACCTTCTCCAGGAGGAAACGGCGCCGGTCGGCCGGGAGCGCCTCGTACACCCGCTTCATCATCTCGCCGGAGATCGAGGCGTGGCAGTACTCGTCGCGATTGTGCAGCTTCACCGTGGTGGAGTTGACGACCTGGATCCGCTGGTCGTCGGCGAGGAGGCCGAGGTAGGCGTTGATGGAGATCTCGGCGACCGTCGCGAAGCCCAGCGTGGTGAGGCTGCGCTGCCACTGCTCCTCGCACCGGTCCAGATGCGCCTGGTGGATCGTGGTGATGTGCGAGTCGGGCAGGACGCGGTCGGAGAAGTCGCTCCGGCGCATCCGCCGCGTCACCGCGCTGCCGTTGATGTGCATGAGCGTGTGGTACTGCTCGTCCACCATGGCCTGCGCGACGGCGAGTTCGAGCTGTTGACCGCCAAGACCGGGGTACGCGCCGCCGATGACCAGTTCGAAGGCCGGGTTGGCGATCCGCTGCTCGATCTGCACCGTGTTCCGGTTGTAGGCCACCCAGCCCCAGCTCAGCAGCCGGGAGCGGGTCTCGTCGGAGAGGCGATCCCAGATCGGGTGGGACCGGAAGGGGATCATGTCCTCCCGGAAGTCCGGGCGGCCGGGGTCGAACAGGGCGTAGACGTCCGGCTCCTCGCGCTTCACGGCCGCGCGCCGGTGCCAGTTCCCGACAAGCCGGTCGATGACCGCGTTCTCGGCGGGGTCGTCCGGGTCGAACGCCGGTAGTCCGCCGATCCGGACGTGGCCTTCGTCGTCCCCGGCCGCGCCGGATTTCTCGTCCGTATGGTCACGCATGGCCCACCCCTTCCTTCTTTCCCTTTGCGGGCTCGGCCCTTTCCGGGCCGGCGGTTTCGAAGTCTGTGCACATCGATCGCCGCCCGCAAGGGTGTGCAGATCACCACCCCGTGCAACTGAAGGAACGGGACAGTTGCACACCCGGCGGGGCGCCGGTGTGTCGTCCGGTCCTCCGTGTTCGGGATGGCGTGAACGACCTTGCGTGGGCAGGAGGCGTATGACATAAAAATCCAGACGTCGGCCCGGAGAACCACTCGGCCGCCCGGCGTGATCTGTTTTGCTATTTGTGCTGGACGGAGGTCTGAAGATGACGGAGCGAATCCAGAAAGTCGTCGTGGCGGCGCTCGACGAAATCAATCTGACGCGTGAGGAGAAGATTCCCACCGATCAAGTGCTCGACTTGTCCCTCTACGGCGATGCCGGTGTCTTCGAGTCGATGTACCTGGTGGCCTTCCTCTCGCTCGTCGAGGAGAACATCGAGGACGAGTTCGGTGCCGAGGTCTCGCTCACGTCGGAGAAGGCGGTGTCACTCCGGGTGAGTCCGTTCAGCAGCGTCCGACGGCTGATCGGCTTCATCGAGGAAGAGCTGGAACTCGTCGGCGTGCGCGGTTAGTGCAGGTCGGCGCTCTCATGATCCTCATGATCACCGGCACCCGGACCGGCATCGGCAAGGCCCTCGCGGAGCACTTCCTGGAGGCCGGGCACGAGGTCGTCGGGTGCAGCAGAAGATCCGCGGCCATCGACCACCCGCGCTACCGGCACCACGAGGTGGATCTCGCGGACCTCGCCGGGACGAAGAAGATGTTCCGGAGCGTCCGGCAGGAGTACGGAAGGCTCGACGCGCTCGTGAACAATGCCGGTACCTCGTCGATGAATCACTTCATGACGACCCCCGACGAGGTTTCCCGAAGAATATTCGATCTCAATTTCTTCGCCGTGCTGAACTGCTGCAGGGAAGCCGTGAAACTGCTGCGGAAATCCACGGAACAGAGCTCCGCGATCCTGAATGTCTCCACGGTCGCTGTGCCCTGGGCCATCGAGGGACAGCTCGCCTATTCGGCCAGTAAGAGTGCGGTCGAACAACTCGTCCGCGTCATGAGCAAGGAGTTGTCCGCGTTCGGTATCAGGGTGAACGGAATCGGGCTCCCTCCCGTTCACACGGTACTGACGAGGACCGTGCCCCGGCCCAAGATCGACACCCTGATCGCGCGCCAGGCGATATCCCGCCAGTGCACGACGGCCGACATCGTCGGACCGGTGGAGTTCCTGATCGGCCGGCAGTCGGAGTTCATCACGGGCGAGACGCTCTTTCTTGGGGGTGTGCACTGAATGCGCGACGAACTTGTGCGAAGGTTCGAGGACTTCGGCACGCGAACGGCGCTCTTCGACCGCGGGACCGCCGTCACCTACGCGGAACTCCTGAAACGCATCCGCGACCTGCGGGAACGGCTGGCGCTCCACGGGGTGAAGCCGCGGGAGACCGTGGTCGTCCACGGCGACCACTCACTGGACTCCGTTGCCGCCCTGTTCGCGCTCTTCCTGGACAGGAACGTCGTCGTGCCGGTGGTGACCCTCACCGACACGACGCTCGACACCCTCCTCGAACACTGCCGGCCGGGCCATCTGGTCAGGACGACCGGGGCCGGTGTCGAGATCGAGGACCTCGGGCAGGCGGCCGGCCGGGCCGACGGCGCCGGTCCGGATCCCGCGGGGGCCCTGGACACCACCGAAGGGCCCGGCACCGTGCACGGTCGGCTCGGTGACCCGGACGCCGCAGGACTCGTCCTGCTCAGCAGCGGCAGCACCGGCGCGCCGAAGGTCATCCTCCACAGCCTCGACGTCCTCGTCGGTGAGAAACTCGAGAAGCGTCCGCGCCGCCGGCCGAACGCCCTCAACATCCTCATGGTGCTGATGTTCGACCACATCGGCGGGATCAACTCGCTGCTCAGCACCCTGCTCGTCGGGGGCACCGCGGTCCTTCCACGCCACCGCACCCCGGAGGAGATCTGCGCGCTGATCGAACGCCACCGCATCCTCGTCCTGCCCACCAGCCCGACCTACCTCAACCTGATCATGGTCGGCGACTACCACCGCACGTACGACCTCAGCAGCCTGCGCCTGATCACGTACGGCACCGAGCCGATGTCCGAAGAACTGCTCCGGCGGGTCCGCGGGATCTTTCCCGACGTCCGGCTGCTCCAGACCTTCGGCACGAGCGAGACCGGTATCGCCACCACCACCAGCCAGTCGTCGAGCAGCACGTACTTCAAGATCTCCGGCGCCGGGGTGGAGCACCGGATCGTCGACGGCGAACTCCAGCTCAGGACCCGGACCCAGTTCCTCGGCTATCTGAACTACGACGACGACTCGCTGACCGAGGACCGCTGGTTCAGGACCGGGGACCTGGTCGAGGAGGCGGCCGACGGCTACCTCCGGATCAAGGGCCGGGCCAAGGAGATCATCAACGTCGGCGGCGAGAAACTCCTCCCGCTCGAACTGGAGTCGGTCCTCATGGGCAGCCCCCTCGTCGAGGAGTGCGTCGTGTACGGGAAGCCGAACGCGATCACCGGCCAGTCCGTGTGTGTGGACATCAAGCCCCGGGGCGAACTCACCCGCGCGGCGCTGCGCAAGCACGTGACGGAGTTCCTCGCCGGCCGGGTCGCGCCGTTCAAGGTGCCCTCGAAGATCAACGTGGTCGACACGATCGCGATGTCGGACCGCATGAAGAAGCTGCGGTCCCGGCCGGGCGCCGACGAGGAGTGAAGGCCGTCCTCCCGCCCGTCCCGGTGCGCCGGCCCTGTCCGGCCGCGCCCCGTTCCCAGCCCGCTCCGCGCCGCACCGGCGCGGAGTCCCATCAGCCCGTCCCCGTCCCAAGGAGTACGTGATGGCACGATCGAAGGTGGCGATCATCGGCGGAGGGCCGGCCGGCAGCGTCGCGGGTCTGACCCTGCACAAGCTCGGCCACGACGTCACGATCTACGAGCGGACCGCCTTTCCCCGGTACCGCATCGGTGAGTCGCTGCTGCCCGGCACGATGTCGATCCTCAACCGCCTCGGTCTCCAGGAGAAGATCGACGCGCAGAACTACGTCAAGAAGCCCTCGGCGACCTTCCTCTGGGGCCAGGACCAGGCCCCGTGGACGTTTTCCTTCGCGGCCCCCAAGGTCAAGCCCTGGGTCTTCGACCACGCCGTCCAGGTGAAGCGCGGCGAGTTCGACAAGCTCCTGCTCGACGAGGCCCGGAGCCGCGGGATAGCCGTCCACGAGGAGACCCCCGTCACCGACGTGGACCTGTCCGACCCGGACCGCGTGGTCCTGACGGTGCGCCAGGGGGGCGAGAACCTCACCGTCGAGAGTGACTTCGTCATCGACGCGGGCGGCTCCGGCGGCCCCGTCGCCCGCAAGCTCGGCGTGCGCCAGTACGACGAGTTCTACCGGAACTTCGCGGTCTGGTCGTACTTCCGGCTGGAGGACCCCTTCCACGGGGACCTGAAGGGCACCACGTACTCGATCACGTTCGAGGACGGCTGGGTCTGGATGATCCCCATCAAGGACGACCTGTACAGCGTCGGGCTGGTCGTCGACCGCTCGAAGGCCGCGGAGGTGCGCGAGCAGGGCGCCGACGCCTTCTACTCGGCGACCCTCGCCAAGTGCGCCAAGGCCATGGACATCCTCGGCGGCGCGGAGCAGGTCGACGAGGTCCGGATCGTGCAGGACTGGTCCTACGACACCGAGCTGTTCTCCGCCGACCGCTTCTTCCTCTGCGGCGACGCCGCCTGCTTCACCGACCCGCTGTTCTCCCAGGGCGTGCACCTGGCCTCGCAGTCGGCGGTCTCCGCCGCCGCGGCCATCGACCGCATCACCCGCCACGGGGACGAGAAGGACGAGGTGCACGCCTGGTACAACCGCACCTACCGCGAGGCCTACGAGCAGTACCACCAGTTCCTCGCCTCCTTCTACACCTTCGCCTCCTTCACCGAGCCCGACTCCGAGTTCTGGCGCAAGCGGCGCATCACCGAGTCCGACGACGACCGTCTGACCCGAAGGACGTGGTTCGAGAGCCTGGTCGGCAACGGCCTGGAGGACCCCGGCGGGACCGTGGCGTCCTTCCGCGACCGGGCGTCCACCATGATCTCCATCGGCCGCCACCAGCGCCCCGGGCTCAGCGACGACTTCAGCGAGGCCGAGCTGAACCCGGCGCGGGTCCGCTGGATCAGCGACCTCACCAAGCGGCTGAACAGCATCAGCCGCTTCCGCTGGACCGGCGGCAAGGCCGTGCTCAAGCCGCACTACCGTGTCGAGCCGATCGGTTTCCGGCTGGAGCAGCGGGAGGTCCTGGCCAACGGGGACGGACTCGACATGGCGCAGTACCCGATGGACGAGGAGACCCGGCAGATCTTCCAGGACCTCGCCGAGGAGGAGTTCGGCTACAAGGCGCTCGTCAAGCGCCTCGGCGACGTCGGCCGGCAGGAGCTGAGCACCCAGATCATCGTCCGGCTGATGGAGGCGGGCCTCCTCACCGGCTACGACAAGCAGGGCGAGAAGGTCCTCGTCCAGGGCCGGCTCCACTTCGGCGGCGTCGGCGTCGAGTACGAGGTCTGACCCCGGGCGCACGGCCACCGCCCCCTCCGCCACCCCCTCCGTCTCCTGTCGTGGGAGCGGAAGGGGCGGTGCCGCCCTGCGCCCCCCGCACCGCCCCCATCCCCTCGCGCCCCGAAGGAGGCAGTCCGATGAGATACACGAAGATGCGGAACCTGGAGGTCTCCCGGATCGGCCTGGGGACCATGGGCATGTCCTTCGGCTACACGGGCTCCGGCTCCGACGACGCGGAGTCCGTCCGCGCCCTGCACCGCGCCCTCGACCTCGGTACGACCCTGCTCGACACCGCCGAAATCTACGGGCCCTACACCAACGAACGGCTCGTCGGCCGGGCGATCGTCGGCCGGCGAGACCAGGTGGTGCTCGCCACGAAATTCGGTCTGGTCTCCCACGCGGGCGGCGGGCCGGGGCGGCCCGACAGCAGCCCGGCGAACGTCCGCACCGCCGTGGAGGGCTCACTGCGGCGGCTCGGGACGGACCACATCGACCTCTGCTATCAGCACCGCGTCGACCCCGGCACCCCCATCGAGGAGACCGTCGGCGCCCTCGCCGACCTGGTCGCCGAGGGCAAGGTCCGCCACATCGGCCTCTCCGAGGCCGGCCCCGCCACGATCCGCCGCGCGCACGCCGTCCATCCGGTCACCGCGCTCCAGTCCGAGTATTCGCTATGGACCCGTGACCCGGAGCAGGACGTGCTTCCCGTCCTGCGTGAACTGGGCATCGGATTCGTGGCGTACTCGCCGCTCGGACACGGCTTCCTCACCGGCACGGTCCGCTCGGCCGGGCGTTTCGACGCCTCCGACCTCCGGGCGGACAGTCCCCGCTTCACCGCGGAGAACCTGCCGCGGAACCTGCGCATCGCCGACGGGATCGCGGCAGTCGCCGACGAGGCCGGAGCCACCCCGGCGCAGGTCGCCCTCGCGTGGCTGCTCACCCGGGGGGACGACATCGTGCCGATCCCCGGCAGCCGCCGGACCGCCCGCGTCGAGGAGAACACGGCGGCCACCGAGGTCCGGCTGAGCCCCGAGCAGCTCGGCCGGCTCGACGCCCTCCCGCCCGCCGCGGGCGAGCACCACACGGAGGAGCAGATGCGGATGATGGACCGCCCGTAGCGCTCGACGCGGTCTGTCCGCCGGCGGTGGGTTCGTTCGGCCGGCGGTCGCCCGCCGCGGCATCCGCGGATCTGGTGCTCGTCGCGGGCGACGCAGATACGCCTGCCGCTCGCGCGGACCGGATCGCCACCCTTGCCCTGAGCAACGAAACAGCGGGCCCCTCCGGGACGAAGCCGGGCCGGGGGACCGCACGCGGCGCGGCCTGGACCCCTGGAAAGGGCGACCAGCCCTTCTGGATCACGGGACCCGCCACCCGCTCGCGTAGACGCCCGGCCTCGGCAGGTTCACCGGCCCAGTAGAGCCGGCATCGCCGAGGGCGGCACGATGAGTTCCGAGCCGATTGTCCGCGGCCGGACGCATGGGCGACGCCCTCGGCGGGTCAAGCGTCAGTAGTACGCGTCAGGGTCCTCCGTCAGTGGTGTTCGCCGGCGGTGTCCGTCAGGGATACGAGACCCGCATGGTCTTGACCTCGCCGGAGGGGAGGGCCCAGCCGGCAGAGGCGAAGTGCTCGTCGGCGCCGCTGCCGACGCGCATGGTCGTGCCCGACCAGTTCGTGCTGCGCCGCGTGCAGGACGGCTCGCACAGATCTTTGGTCTGGGAGTTGCCCGTGCCGTCGTGGACGTGGCCGACCCGGACCCACCGCGGCTCGATCCACTGGCCGGATGCGGGCTTGACAACGATCTGCCCGCGCTCGTGCCCGTTCGTGCGGTAGCTGCGTTCATGCCGGTTCACGCAGACCTCGCCCGCGCTGTACGTCACGCATCGGCCGGCGACCTTGTTCCACTTGCTCAGGCCGAGGCGCACCCGCATGGGGCCGGTGTTCGCGAGCCAGGTGCCGCCGGGTCCTGCGGGGCAGCCGTCGGGGCCGACGCCACCTGCTGGTTACAGCATGAGATGGGGGTATGCCGAGCCTCGATCGCGGCCAGGGTTGCTACCGGCTGAGTACTGCGTCCCAGACGTTGCCGCCGTCGGCCCGGGTCCACAGCCACCGCCGCAGTGATGCGGTCGCATGACGCAGCCCGTCAGCCTGGCGCGGGGGGAGGGTACAGCCAACGCTTCAAGGGCGGCAGCGGGTGCGCGTGCGCGAGAGCAGCCTCCGGCCGTTCGCTCCAGGGTGCGACACTGGGGGAGTGGAGGACGACGAGCGGCAGATGGACCGACGCTTGGAACGGACCATTCTGGAGCTGCTGGAGCGGCGTGACCCGAAAGCCACGATCTGCCCCTCCGACGCCGCACGAGCGGTGTACGAAGGGGAGGGCGACGGCTGGCGCGCGCTGATGGAGCCGACACGTCGCGCGGCCCACCGGCTGGCCGAGGCCGGTGAGGTGGAGATCACCCAGGGTGGTAGCCCCGTCGAGCCCTCGAAGGTCCGCGGCCCGATCCGCATCCGTCGCGCCCGCTGAGGTCCGTCCCGCTGGTGTGGCACCCAGCCGGACGGGTGCCATGAGGCGCCCCTGACCTCCGGCTCAGGAAAGCGGACGGATCGCGTACGCGCCGAAACTCACGGACACGCGCGGAGAATCAAGAACGAGGCGTCCTGGACCTGGGGGAAGATCGCGGTTGACCGCGTGTCCTGATGCCGTCCGTCCGAGCCGCAGGACAGCATCGACCGGATGAACCCTCCTGCGGACCCGGAGCGGACTCCGGACGGCAGATACGTGGTCGTCGACCACCGCCGATGGCGTGCGACGGATCCGGAGATCCCCGAGGACGTCGCCTCCCGCCTACGGCATCATCTGATGGCGGCGCGCCGCGGGGTGGCTGCCGCACGCCGCGCCGCTGACGCGAAGGCTGAGGGCCGGGCGCGGAAACGCGTGAACACCGCGAAGGTGGCGCTCGGTGAGCGGGGTGATCCCTGGTGGGAGCAGTCTGCCGAGGTTCGCCGTCTGCGATGGGAGAGGGGGCTCCACGAGCTCGACCAGACTGAGCGGGAGGAGGGCGGGCACGCACCGTGAGGCGGGCTGTCTCCTTGGGCGTGGTACGAGGCTCCGACTCGTGGCGCACGGAGCGATCAGGTCCCTGGACCCCTGCCAATTCGAAGCGGACCGCTGTGCCCTCCGGTACGGGACCGCTGAGGGGCGAGGTCCGACATACCTCGCGCGGGAGTTCGCCGAGAAGGCGCCGGCCGGTGCGCGCGGGGACGGGCCCCAGCGGGGTCGGTCCGTCCCGGGGGAGCCGGGGCGCCCGGCCGGCGATGCCGCCCTGAGCGGTATGACCTCAGCCCCCGGGGTAAGGAGACTCACGTTCCCCACCCCGGGCGAGAGGAGTCCACCGATGGCAGCCGACGACATAGGGCACGCCGAGGACGCGTGGTGGCGGTCCGCGGTGGTCTACCAGGTCTATCCGCGCAGCTTCGCCGACTCCGACGGTGACGGCGTCGGCGACCTGGACGGCCTCACCGGACGCCTGGACCATCTGTCCGGGCTCGGCGTCGACGTGCTTTGGCTGTCGCCCGTCAACCCGTCCCCGCAGGCCGACAACGGGTACGACATCAGCGACTACCAGGACATCGACCCCGTCTTCGGTGACCTGGCGTCCTTCGACCGGCTGGTGGGCGCCGTGCACGAGCGCGGGATGAAACTCGTCATGGACCTGGTCGTCAACCACACCTCCGACGAGCATCCGTGGTTCCAGGAGTCACGCGACCCGGCGAGCCCGAAGCGCGACTGGTACTGGTGGCGTCCGCCACGTGAGGGACGCGAACCCAACAACTGGGGCTCCTTCTTCTCCGGTGCCGCCTGGGAGCTGGACGCGGCGAGCGACGCGTACTACCTCCATCTCTTCTCGCCGAAGCAGCCCGACCTCAACTGGGAGAACCCCCGGATGCGTCGGGCCGTGTACGCGATGATGCGCTGGTGGCTGGACCGGGGCGTGGACGGCTTCCGGATGGACGTCGTCAACCTCATCTCCAAGGACCCCGCCCTCCCCGACGGCGAGGCGCACGAACAGGGGCCGTACGGTGACGGCTCGCCCTACTTCGTCTGCGGACCCCGCATACACGACTACCTCCAGGAGATGCACCGCGAGGTGATCGCCCGGTACCCGGGCCGGCTGCTGACCGTCGGGGAGATGCCCGGGGTGACGGTCGAGCAGGCCCGCCTGTTCACCGACCCGGCGCGTGCCGAGCTCGACATGGTCTTCCAGTTCGAGCACGTAGGGCTCGACCACGGGCGGGGCAAGTTCGATCCCCGCCCGCTGCGGCTCACCGACCTCAAGGCCTCGCTCGGCCGCTGGCAGTCCGGCCTCGCCGACGTCGGGTGGAACAGCCTGTACTGGAACAACCACGACCAGCCCCGGGTGGTCTCCCGGTTCGGTGACGACGGACCGAGCCACCGGACCCGGTCCGCGACGATGCTCGCGACCGTGCTCCACCTGCACCGGGGCACGCCGTACGTCTATCAGGGCGAGGAACTCGGCATGGCCAACGCGCCTCTGCGCACCATCGAGGACTTCAGGGACATCGAGTCCCTGAACCACTACACGGAGGCGCTGCGCGCGGGGGCGCAACCCGAAGACGTCCTGCCGGGACTACGGGCGATGGGCCGCGACAACGCCCGTACACCCATGCAGTGGGACGCGTCCCCGCATGCGGGGTTCACCACAGGCACCCCGTGGATCCCCGTCAACCCGGACCACACCGAGGTCAACGCCGAAGCGGCCCTCGCGGACCCCGGCTCCGTCTACCACCACTACCGTCGGCTGATCGCCCTCCGGCACCAGGAACCGGCCGTCGTGCACGGCGACTTCACGATGCTGCTGCCGGACGACGAGCGGATCTACGCGTTCACACGCCGGCACGGCCGCACAGTGCTCCTGGTCGTCGGGAATTTCACCGGCGACACGGCCTCCGCCGTCATGCCCGCCGGATGGGACGGCGCCGAACTCGTCATGAGCAACGGCCCTTCGGTCCCCGCGCGGCCCGGCCGCCTCGTGCTCGCCCCGTGGGAGGCGCGGGTGCACCGGCGCAACGACTGAGCCGAGCGGGCGCGACGGCGACCGATGATCCCTCCGGTACCGGGTACGCGGACCTCATGACCGTCTACGGACTTCACGCCTCCCATGAACAAGTACCTCCCGCCGACCTGTTGGCAGCCGTCGTACGCGCGGAAGGCGCGGGCTTCACCGCCGCGATGTGCTCGGATCACTTCTCGCCCTGGAGCGTCCGGCAGGGCGAGTCCGGCTTCGCCTGGTCCTGGCTCGGCGCGGCGCTCCAGGCCACCGACCGGATCCCCTTCGGAGTGGTGAACGCCCCGGGCCAGCGCTACCACCCGGCGATCGTCGCGCAGGCGATCGGCAGCCTCGCCACGATGTACCCAGGCCGCTTCTGGGCGGCGCTGGGAAGCGGTGAGGCGTCCAACGAGCACATAACCGGCGACCGTTGGCCGCGCAAGGACGTACGGAACGCGCGGCTGCGCGAGTGCGTCGACATCATCCGGGCGTTGCTGCGCGGCGAGGAGGTGAGCCACGACGGGCTGGTGACCGTGGACCGGGCCCGGCTGTGGACGCGCCCGGAGACGGTGCCGCCGTTGGTGGGAGCCGCGTGCAGCGAGGCGACCGCGCGGTGGTGCGCGGAGTGGGCGGACGGCCTGATCACGGTCAACGCGCCGCGCGAGACGCTGCGCCGGATCGTGGACGCCTACCGTTCGGCGGGTGGCGCCGGCCGGCTGCACCTCCAGGTGCACCTCAGCTGGGCCCCCGACCTGGGGACCGCCCAGGAACTCGCCCACGACCAGTGGCGCACCAATGTCCACGGGCCGCCGGCGAGCTGGGACCTGGACTCGGCCGAGCTGTTCGACAACGTCAGCGAGCACGTCTCACCGGACAGGGTCGCGGAGTCCGTCAACATCTCCGACGACCTCGGCCGGCACGCGGCCTGGCTCCAGGAGTACGCCGACCTGGGCTTCGACGCCGTCATGCTGCACCACGTCGGCAAGGAGCAGAGCGCCTTCATCGACGCGTTCGGCGCGAAGGTGTTGCCGCAGCTGGACGTCACCCGTCCCCCGGCCGCCGTCGCGGAGGGTGTCCGATGAGGTTGACCCGTACCTCCGACCTGTGGTGGAAGAACGCGGTCGTCTACTGCCTGGACGTGGAGACGTACCAGGACTCCGACGGCGACGGCACCGGAGACTTCGCGGGCCTGACCCAGCGCATCGACCACCTGGGGCGCCTCGGTGTCACCTGCGTGTGGCTGATGCCGTTCTATCCGACGCGGGAACGCGACGACGGCTACGACATCACCGACTTCTACGCCGTCGATCCCCGGCTCGGCACGCTGGGCGACTTCACCGAGTTCGTGCGCACCGCCCGCGACCGGGGCATCCGGGTCATCGCCGACCTGGTCGTCAACCACACCTCCGACCACCATCCGTGGTTCCAGGACGCCCGCTCCAGCCGCACGTCGAAGTACCGCGACTGGTACGTCTGGTGCGACAGCCCGCCGGAGGACGGCCCCGAGGGTGTGGTCTTCCCCGACGTCGAGAAGAGCGTGTGGGAGTACGACGAGACCACCGAGCAGTACTACCTGCACCGGTTCTACAAGCAGCAGCCCGACCTCAACGTCGCCAACCCGGCGGTCCGTGACGAGATAGCGCGCATCATGGGCTTCTGGACGCAGCTCGGACTGTCGGGATTCCGGGTCGACGCGGTGCCGTTCCTGCTGGAGACCGACGGCCAGGAGGACGCGGACCGGCTGCCCGACCCGCACGAGTACCTCGCCGACCTGCGGGCCTTCCTCGGACGCCGCAGCGGTGACGCGGTGCTGCTGGGCGAGGTGAACCTGCCCTACCCGGACACCGCGAAGTTCTTCGGCGACTCGGAGTCCTCCCGCGGTGACGAGCTGACCATGTGCTTCGACTTCATCGGTATGCAGCAGATGTACCTGTCGATGGCGCGGGGCGAGGCGGCCCCCCTGGCGGCGGCTCTCCGGGAGCGCCCCGCGGCGCCCCGCGACGCGCACTGGGCGACGTTCGTCCGCAACCACGACGAGCTCACGCTCGACAAACTCGACGACGACGAGCGCGCCGAGGTGTTCGCCGCCTTCGGCCCCGACAAGGACATGCAGCTCTACGACCGGGGTCTGCGCCGCCGCCTGCCGCCGATGGTCGACGGCGACCGGCGGCGCGTGGAACTGGCGTACAGCCTGCTCTTCTCCCTGCCCGGCACACCGGTGCTGTTCTACGGCGAGGAGATAGGCATGGGCGAGAACCTCGCGGCCGAGGGCCGGCAGGCCGTCCGCACCCCGATGCAGTGGACGCCCGACAAGGGTGGCGGTTTCACCGCGGGGGAGGGAGTGGAGCTGCCCAATCCCGTCGTGACGGGTGCGTTCGGCCCTACGAAGGTCAACGCGCACGACCAGGCGCACGACCCGGCTTCGCCGCTGAGTCGGATGCGGACGCTGATCGAACGCTACCGGGAGACCCCCGAGTTGGCCTGGGGCGACTACCGGGTCATCGACGCGGACGATCCGGGCGTGCTGGTCCACCTCAGTTCGCTGGAGGGCGGCGCGGTGCTCGTGCTGCACAATTTCTCCGAGCGGTCCGTCACCGCCTCCGTCGAGGTCCCGGGGCTGAGGGGCGGCCGACTGCTCACCGATGTCTTCACCGGTGACACCCTCAAGTCGGCGGCCGCCGGCCTCGTCGATGTCGCGCTGGACCCGTACGGCTACCGGTGGCTGAGGGTCAACACCCCCCTTGACGACCCGGATCGGACGACAGCGGTGTGATCCGACGCGCGCGAGGTGTCCGGCCGCACGGAGTGGGCCGGGCACCTCGCGCGATGGTCGTCCCGCCGGCTGAGGCGCGTCCACCAGAGTGCGGCCGTCGGCGGGAACGAGCGAGGCGAGGCCGCCGGCGTAGGCGGACTCGACGCGGGATCGTTCAGTCGCGTCCGGGACCGCGTTCGTGCAGCTGGTGCCCGCGGCCGACCCTGACATCAGCTGGGAGAACGGGCCGGGTTTGGTGTCGGGCAGGCCCAGGCTGTGCCCCGAGCACCGGGCCTGGATGTCGAGCGCCTGGTGCTCGGCCGATGCCTTGCGGGATCGTGGGGTCCTGATGATCGACCACGACTCTTCGGCCGCCGACGGCAGTGAGCTGGCGGTGCCGGTCAACCCTCGCATGCCCTATGGCGCGCGGCCTGCCGCGCGAGCCCGGCGGGCGAAGGCACAGGAGCCGATCGAGCGGCTTGTCACCGAGGGTCGCTTCCGGATGACTGATCTTGATGACGACGAGGTCGCGGAATGGCGGCGCGTCGTCCGTCCCCCTGGCGTAAGGGATGCGGCCTGGGTGTGGGGTGGGCGGCGACGGTCGACTCCTGCGGTCGCGGGACGCGGGTGAAGGCCCCTGGGTGGAGCCGGGGGCCCTGAAGGTGTGCTGGCCGCTCGGTTTCGCTGCCGACGAAGGGCTGGTGCGGGTCGAGTCGCCCTTGGTGTCGAGAGGGCGCATCCAGATGTGTTGAATATGAATATCGTTATCAACTACTGTGTGGGTGATGACGTCACCGACGTCATCTGAAACACAGGGGAGGAGTCTGCGTGAGCGCGACCAGTCGGCCGGTCGGACCGGAGCGGGTCCGTGCTGAGCGGCACCTCTGCGTAGGGGCAGGGCAGTGCGTGCTCGCCGCACCGGCCGTCTTCGACCAGGCGGTCGACGACGGTCTGGTGCTCGTGCTGGATGACACGCCGCCCGCCGTCGAACTGTCAGCCGTACGCGACGCGGTGTGGGCCTGTCCATCAGGTGCCGTCACCCTGCGCGAAGGCGCCGTCGACTGACCTGTGCGGATTCCGGCGCGGAGCTGACCCGACGGCTGTGCGCCCCCAGTTCGCATCATGAAGCTCGATCGGCTTCGGCCGGCCGCATGCGTGCACCCCCCGTATGCGGCACGTGACCGCCCCCGTGTCCGCATTCCTTTCATCTCGGATCCGATCAGCACTTCTTCAAGGAGAAGCATGTCCAGACAGTTCGACCGCCGTGCCTTCCTACGCCGCAGCGCTACGGGAGCCATGGCTCTGGCCGTTGGGCCCGGCCTGCTGGCGGCGTGCTCGACCGATGATCTCTCCACCTCGGAGAAGGCCGGCGGCGGTTCCTCACCCCGCACGGGTGGCACGCTCCGTGCGGCCTTCGTGGGGGGTGGCGCCTCCGAGACGCTCGACTTCTTCAACGGCCCTTCGGCGCTGGACCTGGTCCGGGCCCGAGCCTGGCACGGCACCCTGGGAAATCTCGATCCCTCCGCCCCTGACGGCGTGCGCTACGGAGTGCTCAAGGGGATCGACATAGCCGAGGACCTGTCCACGTACACCCTGCACGTCCGGCCCGGCGTCCGCTTCACCGACGGGTCGAAGCTGACCTCGGCGGACATTCTGCATTCACTGTCCGCACTCGCGGGCAAGAGCATGCTGCCGGTGTACAGACTGGCCGCACTGAACTTCGACCTCGCGGCCGCCAAGGCGGATGGTGACCTCAAGGTCGTACTGCCCACGCTCCGGCCCATCGCGGACGGCCGCATGATCCTGTGTCAGGGAAACTTCCTGATCGTCAAGGACGGGACCCGGCGCTTCGCGCAGGGAATGCCGAGCTGCGGGCCCTTCCGGCTCAGCGAGTTCACGCCCGGTCAGGGATCCGCGTTCACACGCTACGACGACCACTACGGGCAGGTGCCCCACCTCGAGGGCCTGGAACTGCGGTCGATCGCGGACTCGACGGCCCGCGCCGGGGCGCTCACCAGCGGCGAGATCGACTTCGCCCATGACCTCTCGCCGGTCACCGCACGCACGCTCGCAGATAACGGGAAGGTCGAGCTCGCGCCCACGAGCAGCCCGTACCTCGTGGGACTGTCGTTCCAGATGAACATGAGCGTCAAGCCCTTCGACGACCCCCGGGTGCGTGAGGCGTTCAAGCTCGCGGCGAACCGTGAGGCGATGGTCAAGACGGTGTTCTACGGAAACGCGGTGGTGGGCAACGACCTGCCGTCCATCGGCTTCCCGGACTACGCGGAGAGCGTGCCCCAGCGTGCCTACGACCCGGACAAAGCAAGGAAGCTGCTGAAGGCGGCCGGGGCCGAAGGGGTGAAGGTCGAGCTGACCACGGGCCCTGAGACTCCCGGAATGGCGGAGATGGCCACGCTGTACGTCGAGGACCTGAAGAAGGCGGGTGTGCGGGCATCGGTCCGCGAACTGCCCGCGGGCCAGCTCTTCGCAGATTTCGCAGCGTACAGCCGCCTGCCGCTTGCGGCCTCGTACCAGATGCCGATTCCCGCACTGTCGACCTACCAGATGAGCACGGCCGGCGGTTCACCGTCAGCCTTCGGCTGGAAGCATGCCGAGGTCGATGCCCTGGTGGCGAAGTCCCGTGCCGAGCGCGACGGGGCCGAGGCCCGGAAGCTGGGTACGGCGGCACAGCGCAAGCGCTGGGACGAGGGGAACCAGGTACTGCCGGTCTTCAAGCCGAACCTCAACGCACAGGCCAAGGGCGTGGGCGGAATCCGGGACGATCTCTTCGAGCAGTTCCCGGGCTTCTCCCAGGCGTCCTTGGCGTGAGTCAGCTCTCCTTCATCGGCCGCCGGCTCGTGGGCGCGGCCGTCCTGCTGGTCCTGTTGTCAGCCGTGATCTTCGCGATCACGGTTGTGCTGCCGGGTGACGCGGTCAGCGCGGTGGCCGGTGTGGACGCTTCGCCGGAGGAACGCGCCGAGGTCCGTGCGGAACTCGGCCTTGACCGGTCCGTGACCGAGCGGTACGTGTCATGGGCGGCAGACGCCGTCAGGGGAGACCTGGGTACCGGGTTCGTCGGTCACCGGCCGGTCATGGACGTTCTCGCCACGCGGCTGCCGAACAGCCTGCTGCTGGCCGGCCTGACGCTCGCGTTCACCGCGCCTCTCGCCGCGCTGCTCGGTCTCTGGACCGGGCTGCGCGGCGGGGCTACGGACCGTTGGGTCTCCAAGGTCATGCACGCGGCCGCCGGGGTGCCCGAGTTCGTCCTCGCGTCGCTGCTGGTCGCAGTCCTGGCGGTCCAGTTCCAGCTCCTGCCGCGTGTCTCACTCATTCCCCTCGGCGGTACGCCGCTCGATGTGCCACGCGCACTCGTCCTGCCGGTACTGACGCTCAGCGCGGTCGGTCTGGCCGTCGCCACCAGGCTGTTCCGTGTGTCCGTCGCCGAGGTGGCGGCGACGCCGTACGGGGAATCGGCCCGGCTGAACGGCGTCCGGGGAGCCCGCCTGGCGGTGCGCCACATACTCCCCAACGCGGCCGGCCCAGCCATCCAGGCGCTCACCCTCACCACCGGGGCGCTGGTCGGGTCCGGCGTGGTGGTGGAGAGCGTCTTCGACTATCCGGGGATCGGACGGGAGCTGCAACTGGCCGTGGCCGCACGGGACATACCGATGGTCCAGGGGATCGCCACCGTCCTTGCCGCGGTCATGCTGGCGATCCTCCTGCTGGGTGACATCTGTGCGCGGTGGCTCAGCGCACAGGGAAGGCGCGACGCATGACCAAGGTTATGACGAGGGACCGCGCCATACGTGCGGCCGGCCCCCGGGCGTGCCGACGCCGACCGCCGTATCTCACCGGAGGAATCGCGCTCCTCGTGCTCGCGCTCGCGCTGCTGGGCCCGCTGGCGGCTCCGTACGGCGCGACCGAGCAGGTTGGGGCGCCCTTCCAGCAGCCGGGTGGAGGTTTTCTTCTCGGGACCGACATCCTCGGCCGGGACGTAGCCAGCCGGGTGCTGGGCGGGGGCCGGACGATCGTGCTCATCGCTGTCGCCGGGACAGTGCTCGCCGGTGTCATCGGGGTGGCCGCCGGCGTACTGGCCGCCATGGTCTCCCCCCGCTTCGGCGACGTCGCGCTCCGGGCCGTCGACGCGCTGGCAGTACTGCCGGCCCTCCTGCTCATCCTGGTGCTGGCCGCGGGCTTCCCTGGCAGCGATACCGCTGTCGTGGCGGCCGTCGCACTCGCCACCGCGCCCTTCTCCGTCAGGGTCCTGCGTGCTGCGGCGGATTCCATCCTCACCAGCGGATACGTTGAGGTCGCCCGCGCCCGGGGTGACAGCCGAACGGCCGTGTTGCGCCACGACGTGCTGCCCAACATCGCCGGGCCGGCCCTCCTGGACACCGCCCTGCGTCTGGTCGCCTCGCTGCACCTCACCGCCACAGCCGGGTTCCTCGGTCTCGGACGGGGTGGTACAGCGCCCAACTGGGGACGCATGGTCAACGAGAACCTTCCGGGAGCGACGCTGGCACTCGCCCCCTTTCTTGTTCCGGCCCTGTTGCTCGTAGTGCTGTCCGTATGCGTGGGTCTGTTGGCCGGCCGGCTCGCGGACGCCGCAGGAAGAGGTGTGGCATGACCAGCACGTTCGCCGAGATCAAGGGACTGACCATCGGCCCGACGGCCGGGGGCCCGCCCGTGCTGCTCGACGCCTGCCTGTCCGTGGAGCGCGGGCAGGTGCTCGGGGTGGTGGGGAGGTCGGGGTCCGGAAAGAGCAGCCTTGCGTTCGGCCTGCTCGGCCATGTCCGGCCCGGCCTGGAAAGGCGTGAGGGGGATGTCCGGGTGGCCGGAGCCGACCCGTTCACGCGGCAGGGCGCCCGACGCCTCAGGGGACGCGTCGTGTCGTTTCTGGGCCAGGACCCCGCCTCATCCCTCAACCCCGCGCTGCGGATCGGTCAGCAGATATCCGAGGCTGTGCGGCTGCGGACGGGCGCGGCGAGCGCGGAAGTGGTCGCGGCGGAGACCGAGTCGCTGCTCCAATCCGTGCGGCTGCCCGCCGACCGGGCGTTCCAGCGGCGGGTGCCGCACCAACTCTCGGGCGGGCAGGCGCAACGGGTGGCTCTCGCCCTTGCTCTCGCGGGCTCTCCGGACCTGCTGGTCCTGGACGAACCGACCAGCAGCCTGGACACGGCGCTGGCGGCGCGGATGCGCGCACTGCTGGCCGAGGTGCTGAGCGGGGGCGAGCGCGCCGCGGTACTGGTCAGCCATGACCCGGCCTGGATCGGTTTCGTAGCGGACGACGTGATCCGTCTGGAGGGCGGCCTGATCACGTCACCCCTCACCTCGCCGATGCCGGCGGCCGCTCCGGCCCCGGCGCCCCGGCTTGCGGGGGCGCCCGCCGGCCGTCCGACCGGCGGGCTGCTGTCCGTGGAGGGCCTGCTGGCCGTTCATGGACGCGAGACCGTCCTGCACGACGTTTCCCTCACGGTCGACGGCGGTAGCTGTACGGCCGTAGTGGGCCCCTCCGGTTCCGGAAAGACCACCCTGGCCCGCTGTCTCGTGGGGCTGCACCGGTACACCGCAGGGAGTGTCGCCTGGCGGGAGGAGCACACGCCGGCGGATGGGGGCGCCGCCCTCCAGTTGGTCGCCCAGGACGCGCGTGGCGCGCTCAACCCGCGCGAATCGGTGCGTATGGCGCTCACGCGACCGTTGACGAGGCATCGAGGGCTGCCGGCTGGGGCGGCGGCGACCGAGGCCGTCAGGCTGCTCGACCTGGTCGGTCTGGTCCCCGAAATCCTGGGACGACGACCGGGCGAGCTGTCGGGTGGTCAGCGTCAACGGGTCTCCCTTGCACGGGCACTGGCTGCCGGACCGCGTGTTCTGGTGTGTGACGAGATCACTTCGGCACTCGACCCCGAGACGGGGAGCGGGGTCCTGACCCTGCTCAACACACTGAGACGGACGCTGGGACTGACCGTCGTGATGGTGACGCACGACCTGGCGGCTGCCGCCCGCTGCGCCGACGAGGTCGTCGTCCTGGACGCGGGGCGGGTGGTCGAAGCCGGCCCCGCGGAGCGTGTCCTCCTACACCCGGAGCACCCGGTGACCCGGGAGCTGGTCGGCTGCGCCGGGGAGCCGCTGTCCCGCGCTGCGTAGGGGCAGGGGATCGGAAGGGGAGGGGTATGCAAGCCCTCCCCTTCCTGCTTTCACGCCCGGGGCAACTGCCGGGCCAGCGCCGTCTTGTCGATCTTTCCTACGGCTGTGAGAGGCATGTGCCCCACTTCGACCACCTCGTCCGGGGCCTTGTGGTCCGCCAGCCCGCGCTCCCTCAGGAAGGCGGCCAGCTCACGAGTGCTCGGCGCGCTCCCCGCGCACATGACGAAGGCGACCGAGCGTTCACCCCAGCGCTCGTCGGGTACGCCGATCAGGGCGGCGGAGGTGATGGAGGGGTGGGTCAGCAGCTGTTCCTCCACCTCGGTCGCGCCGATCTTCTCGCCCCCGCGATTGATCTGGTCCTTGATCCGACCCACGACGACGAGGTGCCCGGAGGGGAGGCGCCGTACGAGATCTCCCGTGCGGTAGTAGCCGTCCTCGGTGAACGCCGTCCGGTTGTGCTCCTCGGCCCTGTAGTAGCCGCGCAGCGTGTACGGACCCCGGGTCAGCAGCTCGCCGGGAGCGCCGTCGGGCACCGGCTCGCCCTCCGCGTCCACGACGAGCACCTCGTCGTCGGGTGAGATCGGGCGGCCCTGGGTGGAGCAGACGAGCTCTTCCGGATCGTCGAGGCGTGTGAGGTTGATCAACCCCTCCGCCATGCCGAACACCTGCTGCACCGTCACGCCGAGGGCGGGCCCGAGCCGACGCGCGAGGTCGTCGGGCAGCCGGGCCCCGCCGACCTGGACCACGGCGAGGCTGCTGATGTCCGACAGGCCGGTGGCCGCTTCGTCCATCCAGTGCGGGACGAGCGGTGGGCTCAGCGAGGTGACGGTCACCCCCTCGTGCTCGATGAGCGCGAACGCGGTCTGCGGACTGGGATCGGGCGAGACCACCACGGTCCCGCCACGGAAGAGGGTGCCGAGCACGCCGGGACAAGACAGCGTGAAGTTGAAGGCGATCGGCAGGACGGCCAGATAGACGGTGCCGGGGTCGAACGCGCAGAGATCGGCGCTGGCCCGCGCGTTGTAGCTGTAGTCGTCGTGTGTCCTCGGGATGAGCTTGGGCAGCCCTGTGGTTCCGCCGGAGAGCAGCAGCAGGGCGAGGTCGCCGGAATCGGCCCCGCCGTCGGCAGGGAGGGGCTCCTGCCCGTCGCCGGCCTCGCGCAGTTCGTCGAACCGGACGAAGTCCTCGTGCCGGCCCGTATCCCCGACCACGACGACATGGCGCAGGGAGCCTGACGACTCATGATCCGCGAGCACCTCCCGCAGTAGCTCGCGGTGGTCGAAGCGCGCGTGTCGGTCGGTTATGACGCAGGCCGTGGCCCGGGAGGTGCGTACGAGGTGGCTGATCTCCGTGCGCCGGTGGCCCGGCATGGCGTGTACGGGGACTGCTCCAAGGCGCTGCAGGCCGAACCAGATCAGCGCGAATTCGGCGCAGTTGGGCAGCTGGACCACCACTCGGTCTCCTTGCCCCATTCCGAGGCCGCGCAGTCCGCGCGCGACGCGGTCCGCCTCGCGGTCCAGCTCCGCGTAGGTCCACCGGCGGTCGCCGTCGACCAGCGCGACGCTTTCGGGGCGGGTGGCGGCCCAGCGGCGCAGGGAGGAACCGAAGGTCACTCCTTCCCAGTGGCCGGCGTTGCGGTAGCGCTCCGATTCGGCTGTGGACCGGGTGGGTTGTGTCTCGTTCATGGACCTACCTTTCGTCACTCTGCGTCAGGTGCTGGCGCACAGGGGGGCGGATGGTTAAGATGCATATTCAGAAATGATAATCATTTCCAAGTAGATGGCCGACCTCGTGCCGAGAGCCGCCGATCATGGCCGGCGAGCACTGGCCCCCCTTGTCCTGGAAGGACCCCCATCAGTGAGCGATGAACCAGCCCCCGGCGTGCAGGCTTCGCGAGGCGGGCCGGTAGACCGTGCCGCCCACGTGCCGAGCGCGGTGCGCGAGGCGGTGGCACGCGCGCTACAGATGGCTCCCTGGGAGCTGGACGGCGACCGGGACCTCTACGAACTCGGTTTTGATTCGCTGATGTTGATGGCACTCGTCGGCGAGTGGCGCCGGGGTGGCAGTGTCGTCACCTTCAAGGAGCTCACCAGCGAGCCCACCCTGAACGCCTGGACGCGCCTGATCGAAGAGAAGGCCCGTGACGGCGCACCCTCCAGCGGGCGGCCCGCGCCAACCGCTGTGGCGCCCGCGGAAGAGACCGGACCGTTCCCGTTGGCGACCATGCAGCACGCCTACTGGATCGGCCGCCAGGAGGGTCAGCCTCTCGGTGGTGTCGCCGCTCACTTCTACGTCGAGTTGGACGGCGGCGAACTCGACCCGGCCCGCCTGGATACCGCGCTGAAGACGCTCGTACGGCGCCATGGCATGCTGCGGGCGGTCTTCGACGAGGAGGGGCGCCAGAGTCACGGCGGGGCGCACGCCGGCCTCACGGTCCATGATCTGCGTTCCCTGACCGCCGACGAGACCGGCGCGGAGCTGGAGCGTATGCGTGAACGCAACACCCACGCACGCGGAGACCTCGCGGCCGGCGACGTCTTCCGCGTCGCCCTGTGCCTGCTTCCGGGCGGTGGGACACGGCTGCAGCTCGACCTCGACATGATGGCCGGGGACGCGCTGAGCCTGCGGGTCCTGCTGTCCGATCTCCGGGACTTCTACGAATCCCCCGGCACGGCACCCGTCGAACTCGGCCTCGATTACCGTCAGTACCTAGCCGAGCGTGAACGCAGACGGGGGCCCGAGCGCGAACAGGACGCGGCCTGGTGGCGGGAGCGGCTGGGCGAACTGCCCGGCGCGCCACGACTGCCGACCACTGTCGATCCGCTCACTCCCGTACAGGCCGGTGACGCCTCGCTCACTCATTCCCGGCGCCTGCACCACTGGCTCGACCCGGAGGCCAAGGCCGCGCTGATCAGCCGTGCCCGCCGCCACGGCGTGACCCCCGCCGCAGCTCTTGCCACCGCGTTCGCCGAAGTCATCGCCGCATGGAGCGGCAGCCAGCGGTTCCTCCTCAACCTCCCGCTTTTCGACCGGGAGATGTTCACCCCCGAAGTGGCGCACCTCGTAGGTGACTTCAGCAGTTCGGTCCTGCTCGACGCGGACATGAGCGCCCCGCTGCCCTTCGTCCGCCAGGCACGGCAGGTACAGGAAGGGCTTCAGGCCGGCATCTCCCACAGCTCCTACAGCGGTGTGGAGGTTCTGCGCGACCTCGCACGCCTCGAAGGTGCCCCCGTGCTCGCACCGGTCGTCTACACCAGCGCCATCGGACTCGGTGAGATCTTCGAGCAGAGCGTGCAGAAGACGTTCGGCCGACCTGTCTGGATCATCTCGCAGGGCCCTCAGGTCTTCCTGGACGCGCAGGTCACCGAGCTCGACGGTGGCTTCCTCCTCAACTGGGACGTGCGTGACGGCCTGTTCGAGCCGGGCATCCCCGAAGCGGCCTTCGACGCGTACCAGCGGCTGATCACCGGGCTGGTCACAGATCCCTCTGCCTGGACCCGCCCCGTGGGCGCCCTGCTCGGCCCCGACGTCCTGTCCCGGCGCGCGGTCGCGGCGCTGCCGCCCACACCCCAGCCGGACCGGGCTCTGCACACCCGCTTCTTCCGCCTCGCCGAGACCGAGCCGACACGGACCGCCGTCGTGTGCGAGAGCGGCGACAGTCGGACCTACGGCCAACTCGCCCGTGCGGCACGGCGAGTGGCTTCCCTCCTGCGCGGCCACGGCGTGCGCGAGGGCGACACCGTGACGGTGACCCTGCCCAAGGGCGCCGACCAGATCACCGCCGTACTCGGGGTGCTGGCCGCCGGTGCCGCGTACGCACCTGTGGGAGTGGAGCAGCCCGCTGTGCGGCGTGCGCGCATCCACGCGGTCGCCGGCCCGTCCGCCGTACTCACCGACCGGGCGCACCGCCACCTGAGCGCGGACGTCTCGTCCGCCCCCGTCCTCCTCCTGGAGGACGCCCTGGAGGAGACTCCCGGGCCGGTGGCTCAACCGGACGCGGAACTGCCCGCCTACGTGCTCTTCACCTCCGGCTCCACCGGGCTGCCCAAAGGCGTCGAGATCCCGCACCGTGCCGTCGTCAACACCATCGAGGCGATGGAGGACGAACTCGGGCTCGGACCGGATGACCGCACACTCGCGATCTCCGCCCTGGACTTCGACCTCGCCACATGGGACATCTTCACCCCCCTTTCCCTCGGCGGCCAGGTGGTCGCGGTCGGTCAGGAGCACCGCAGGGACGCCCACCACTGGGCCCGGCTCGTACGCACCCACCGGGTGACCCTGGTGCAGTGTGTTCCGGCCCTGCTGGACCTGCTGATGACGGCCGGTGAGGACACGGGCCTCGGAGACTCGCTGCGTATGGTCCTGCTCGGCGGGGACTGGGTCGGTCTCGACCAGCCGGACCGCCTGCGTTCCCTCGTTCCCGGCTGTCGCTTCGTGGCACTCGGAGGCATGACGGAAGCGGCGGTGCACTCGACCGTCTTCGAGGTGGACGTCCCCGAACCTGCTTGGAAATCGGTCCCTTACGGTCTGCCTCTGCGGAACACCAAGGCGCGCGTGGTCGACGGCCGAGGACGCGACCGCCCGGACTTCGTCCCGGGGGAACTGTGGGTCGGCGGGCGAGGGGTGGCGGCCGGATACCGGTCGGATCCCGAGCGCACGGCCGAACGTTTCGTCGAGCACGACGGCGAACGCTGGTACCGCAGCGGCGACCTCGCCCGCTACCGGCCCGACGGCATCCTGGAGTTCCTCGGCCGCGCCGACCACCAGGTCAAGATCGGCGGCCACCGAATCGAACTGGGCGAGGTCGAGGCGGCCCTGGAGGGCGACCCGACCGTCCTGCACGCGGTCGCCACGGTCCTGGAGACCCCGGTCCGACGGCTCGCCGCCGCCGTCTCCGGCCAGGGCGCCACGCCCACCGCGGACACGGTCCGTGACCGGGTCGCCGAACGGTTGCCGTCCTACATGGTTCCGGACCAGATCCTGGCCCTGGCCGATCTGCCCCTGACCGCCAACGGCAAGCTCGACCGAGCCGCGGTACACCGTTTGCTGGCCGAGGCGGCGACGGGTGAGGGGGCTGCCCGGACACGAGCGCCGCTCGGCCCGGTGGAGACCGCGGTCGCGCGTGAGTGGTCAGCTCTCCTCGGCGTCGACGGCATCGGCCGGGACAGCAGCTTCTTCCGGCTGGGTGGTGACTCGCTCGTCGCCACCCGCATGATCGGCCGGCTGCGCGCGGCCGGGCTCACCGGCGCGCGCGTCGCCGCGTTGTTCACCCACCCCGTCCTCCGTGACTTCTGCGCGACGCTGCGCCCCGCTACGGCGGCCGACGAGGACGGGCCGGGGGAAGCCCTGGTGCCCGACCCCGCCCACGCCCACGACCCGTTCCCGCTGACCGATGTCCAGGCCGCCTACCACACCGGCCGCGACCCGGGCTTCACCCTGGGCGGCGTCGGTACCTGGCACTACAGCGAGTTCGACGGCACGGATGTCGACCTCGACCGGATGGAGCGGGCCTTGCAGGCGCTCGTCAACCGGCACGGCATGCTGCGCGCCGTCGTCAGCGACGGAACCCAGCGCGTCCTGTCCGATCTCCCGGCCCCACGCATCTCCGTCGAGGACGTGGGTCTCGAAGAGACACCCGAGGCCCTGGCCCGCCTGCGCGAACGCCTGTCCCACCAGGTGCGTGACCCCGCCCGCTGGCCCCTGTTCGCGGTCGAGGCGGTGCGCTACCCGGACGCCACCGGTGCGACCCGGACCCGTCTCGGCATCGGCCTGGACTACCTCGTCCTCGACGCGCTGTCCATCACCACGCTCTACGCCGAGCTCAACGCCCTCTACGCCGACCCGGAGCGCCCACTCCTCCCGGTCGACGTGTCGTTCCGCGACTACCTCACCCAACTGCCCTCCGATCCCGATGCGACCGAGCGTGCCCGCGCGCACTGGCAGGGCCGTCTGGACGAACTGCCCCCGAGCCCTTCGCTGCCCTTCGACCGCGATCCGGCGACCATCGACGCTCCCTCCTTCACCCGGCGCCGGCTGCGGCTGGACCCGGCGGACTGGCGGACACTCAAGGAGGCCGCCGCCCACCATGGCCTGACGCCCTCCACCGTGCTGCTCGCCCTGTACTGCGAGGTGCTGGCGGCCTGGAGCGGAACCGACGCCGTCACCGTCACCCTCACGCTGTTCAACCGGCGTGAGGCGCACCCGCATATCCATCGGGTGCTGGGTGACTTCACCTCGCTGTCCCTGGCGGGATACCGCCGGGAGGACGAGGGCTGGCCGGCTTCCGCCCTCACCCTCCAACGGCGCCAGGCCGAGGACCTCGACCACAGGGACGTGCCGATCGACTGGCTGCTGCGGGAGTTCGGCCGCCGCGCCGGGACGGTGGAGTCCGCCGCCCCCGTCGTGTTCACCAGCGCCGTGGGGGTCGGCGTCGCGGCCCTGGCGGATCCAGACAGCGGCTTCCCGGCGAAGATCTGGGGCATCTCGCAGTCCCCCCAGGTCTGTCTGGACAACCAGGTCACCGAGGAGTCCGGAGCGCTCGTCGTCACCTGGGACGCGGTGGAGGAACTCTTCGCCGACGGCGTCCTCGACGCCATGTTCACCGCCCACGCCCGGCTGCTGCGCCACCTGGTGACGAGCGACTGGGCGTCCCCCCTGCCCGATCCGCTGCCCGCGGTGCAGCGGGAGCGGCGCCGTGCGGCGGTGCTGGAGGCCCGACGGGAGCAGCCGGTACCCGCTGCCCTGCATGAAGCCTTCTTCGTGCACGCCGGAAACAGCCCCGCCCGCACGGCCCTCGTCACCCCGGACGGTGCGACGACCGGTTACGGCCCGCTGGCCGAGCAGGCACTGCGTACGGCTGCCGCTCTGGTGGCCGCCGGGGTGGGCGAGGGCGACCTGGTCGCCGTCACCCTGCCCAAGGGCCCGGAACAGATCGCCGCCGTCCTGGGTGTGGTCGCGGCCGGTGCCGCTTATGTGCCGCTCGGCCTCGAACAGCCCGCCGCTCGGCTGGAACGGGTACGCGCCACGGCCGGCTTCCGGCTCGTGGTGGGGGGCTGGCCCGCCCTGCCCGGCCAGGAGGAGAGCACGACGGCAGTGTTGTCATTCCCGGACACGCAGGCGTTCCCGCCGCTGTCGGCCCCCCGGGAGATCCACCCCGACGCGCTCGCCTACGTCATCTTCACGTCGGGGTCCACGGGTGAGCCCAAGGGTGTCGAGATCACCCACGCCGCCGCGTGGAACACCGTCGCCGACATCGGGTCCCGCCATGGCATCGGTCCGGACGACCGCGTGTTCGCCCTGTCGGCCCTGGACTTCGACCTGTCCGTGTACGACATCTTCGGGTTGCTGTCCGTCGGTGGATCCCTGCTGCTGCCCACCGAGGAGTCGCGCCGCGAACCAGCGCACTGGACCGGCCTGGTGGCCCGTCATGACGTGACGGTATGGAACACCGTTCCCGCTCTCCTCGACCTTCTGCTGGACGCCGACGAACGGCGTGCGCCAGGCGACGGCGGCATCCGGGGCCTGCGTACCGCGCTGGTCTCCGGTGACTGGATCGGGCTCGACCTCCCCGGCCGGCTGAAGGAGCGGACCGCGCGCCCCTGCGTGTTCGTTGCCATGGGCGGAGCCACGGAGGCATCCATCTGGTCGAACACATTGACCGTCGACGAGGTGGACCCCCTATGGGTCTCCATCCCGTACGGACGGCCCCTGACCGGGCAGGAGTACCGGGTCGTCGACCCGGCGGGGCGTGACTGCCCGGACTGGACCCCCGGAGAGCTGTGGATCGGCGGCCTGGGACTGGCCCGAGGCTACCTGTCGGACCCGGACCGCACAGCGGAGAAGTTCGTCGTGCGGGACGGCCGGCGCTGGTACCGCACGGGAGACCTCGGACGATACCGGGACGACGGGACACTGGAATTCCTCGGCCGCCTCGACAGCCAGCTGAAGATCGCGGGCCACCGCATCGAAGCCGGTGAGATAGAGGCCGCCCTCGAAGCGCACCCGGACGTGGTACGTGCCGCGGTGGTCGCGGTGGGAGAGCGCACAGCCAAGCGTCTCGTCGCCTTCGTCGTGCCGCGGGAGGTCACTGCCACCGACGACGTCATCGCTGTTCTCCCCGCCTGGCTCGCCGAGCGGCTGGCCGCCTACGCCGTGCCGTCCCGGCTGCTCCCGATGCCGGCCCTGCCGTTGACCGGCAACGGGAAGGTGGACCGGAACACCCTGGTCCGCACGGCTGAGCAGGAGACCACCGCCACCGGTGCCGAGCCGCCACGGGGCGAGGTCGAGACGGTGCTCGCGGAGCTGTGGCAGGAGTACGTGCCTGGCCACGCACCGGACCGCAACGCCAACTTCTTCACGCTCGGCGGGGACAGCCTCTCCGCGCTCCGCCTGGTCGGCGCGGTCGAACGCCGGCTCGGGGTCTCCGTGCCCGCCCGGCGCATCTACGCCGCTCCGACCATCGCCGCCCTCGGCGCGGACATCACCCGCACGCTCGCCGCCGACACGACCGCTTACGAAACTGGAGAACTGTGAACCCCGCTGAACTTCTGGCCCGCTGCGCCGACGAAGGCGTGCACCTGTGGGCTCAGGACGGACAACTCCGCTTCCGCGCGCCGCAGGGCCGGCTCACGGACGAACTCCGGACCGAACTGCGCACGCACAAGGCAGCGATCCTGCACCACCTGCAAGCTGACGACACCGTCCTGCGGAGCGACGAAGCCGGCCGCCACGACCCCTTTCCGCTGACGGACATCCAGGCGGCCTACCTCATCGGCCGCACCGATGCCTACGCCTACGGCGGCATCGGCTGCCATGTCTACGTCGAACTGGAGTACGCCGAGCTCGACGTGGAGCGCGTCGCCACCGTATGGGGCGAGCTGGTCCAGCGGCACGACATGCTGCGCGCCGTCATCCACAGCGACGGCTACCAGCGGGTGCTGCCCGACGTCCCCGCACCGGTCGTGACCGTCGACGACCTGGTTGCCATCGCCGACGTGAGAGAGGCCGACGCGGCCGTCGCGCGCACCCGGGCGCGGATGTCCGTACGGCAGAAGCCCACCGACCACTGGCCGCTGTTCGACGTGCACGTGAGCCTGACCGGCACGCGTGCGGTCGTTCACCTGTCCTTCGACATGCTCACCGTCGACCACGCCAGCCTGCGGATCCTCCTCGCCGAGTTCCAGACCCGCTACCGCGGCTCCGCACTGTCCGAGGCGCCCCGGATCTCCTTCCGCGACTACGTCCTGGCCCGGCGTGCCCTCGCCGACAGCACCGAGTACACCCGGGACCGGGCGTACTGGACGGACCGGCTCGACACGCTTCCGCCCGCTCCCGAACTTCCCCTCGCGGAAACCTGGGAGCCGAAGGTGGAGGGCGCCACGGTCACCGGCCGCGAAGCCGCGACCGGTGACACCGTGAGCTTCGCCAGGCTGGAGTACCTGCTCCCCTCCTCCGCCAGGGAACGCTTCACCGAACGGGCGGCACGACGCGGGCTGACCGTGTCCGCCGCGCTGCTCACCGCTTACGCCGAGACCGTCGGCCGCTGGTCACGCACCACCCGGTTCACCCTCAACGTGCCGACGGTGGACCGCCCCCCGCTGCACGAGGACATCGGCCGGCTCGTCGGTGACTTCACCTCACTCGAACTGCTGGCCGTGGACCTCGACGCCCCGGTGTCCTTCGCCGAACGGACCCAGACCCTGGGCGGCCAGCTCCTCGAAGACCTGAGCCACCCCCTGTTCACCGGATCCGAGGTGCTGGCCGAGCTTTCCCGCAGAGCCGGAGCACCGGTCCTCATGCCGGTCGTCTTCACCAGTGCCCTCAGCTCCGGTGCCACGTCGGGCGGGGTGCCCCCGGAGGTGACGTATGCCGTCACCCAGACGCCGCAGGTGTGGCTCGACTGCCAGGTCATGCGGCGAGGTGACGCGCTGAGCCTGTCGTGGGACATTCGAGAGGGGGCACTCAGCGGCTCGGTCGCCGAGGACATGTTCGCCGCCTACACCGGCCTCGTACGCCTGCTGTCGGGCGAAGGCGCGGTCGGTGAGGAGGCCTGGGACGAGCCGGCCCACGTCGAACTCCCGGTGTCCCAGACCGCCCGCAGGTCCGAGGTGAACGCGACCGAAGGACCGCTGCCGGACACCCTGCTCCACGCACCCGTGCTCACCCAGGCGAAGGCCACACCGGACGCGATCGCGGTCCGGACACCCGAGCTGGCCCTGTCGTACCGGCAGCTCGTCCACCGCGCGAGCGCCTTGGCCGGCACGCTGGAGGAGTCCGGGCTGCGGCCGGGTGAGCCGGTGGCCATCTGGATGGACAAGGGGTGGGAACAGGCGGTCGCCGTGCTCGGGGTCCTCATCGCGGGCGGCGCGTACCTCCCTGTCGACACGGCACAGCCGCCGGCCCGCCGGGACACGATCCTGGCGGACGCCGCTGTCCGCACGGTTCTCACACAGTCCTGGCTCGCCGAGACCGACGACCTCCCCCCGAACGTGTCCGCCTTGGCCGTCGACCTGCTGCCTGAGGACCTCCCGGCCACGACGCCCCATGTACCCCGCCACCCCGACGAACTCGCCTACGTCATCTACACGTCGGGCTCAACCGGCACGCCCAAGGGCGTGATGATCAGCCACCGCGCCGCCCTCAACACCGTCGAGGACATCAACCGCCGGTACGCCGTCAATGCCCAGGACCGCGTCCTCGGCATCGCGGGGCTGAGCTTCGACCTCTCCGTCTACGACCTGTTCGGCCCGCTGTCGGTGGGCGCGACACTCGTCCTGCCCCAGGCCGAGCGGCGCGGCGACCCCTCGCACTGGGCCGAACTAGTCCAGGACTTCGCCGTCACCGTCTGGAACTCCGTGCCCGGACAGCTGCACATGCTGTGCGACTGGCTCCGCGCGGAGCCGGCCGCCGACGACGACAGCACCCTGAGGCTGGCCCTCATCTCCGGCGACTGGGTCCCGGTCGCCCTGCCCGACGAGGCCCGTGCCATGCTGCCGGGCCTGGAAGTCATCTCCCTCGGCGGCGCGACCGAAGGCTCCATCTGGTCCATCGCGCACCCCGTCGGCCAGGTGGACACCGCACGCCCGAGCATCCCCTACGGCAAGCCCCTGACCAACCAGAGCTTCGCCGTGCTCGACCAGCAGCTGCGCCCACGGCCCGAATGGGTCCCGGGTGAGTTGTACATCGCCGGAGCCGGCGTCGCCATGGGCTACCTCGGTGACGAAGCACGCACCGCGGAGCGGTTCCTCGTGCACCCCGTCAGCGGTGAACGGATCTACCGCACAGGCGACCTAGGGCGCTACCTCCCCGACGGAACCATCGAGTTCCTCGGCCGCGAGGACGCCCAGGTGAAGATCCGCGGCTACCGGGTCGAACTCGCCGAGGTCGAAGCAGCCGTCCAGGCACACCCGGCCGTGGCCGCCGGCGCGGTCGTCGTCGACGACTCCGGCTCCGGGGGAAGGCGCCTGGCCGCTTTCGTGGAGACGGCCCGCCGCGAAGGCGACGAGCCGGCGAGGCAGGCCACCGAAGGTGTCCACGAGGCGGCGGCCGAAGCCGTACGCGCAGCGTCCGAAGCCGTCGACCCCGCGCAGTTGACGGCCTTCCTCGACGCTCTCGACGACGTAGCGCTCGCAGAGATGACGCGCGTGCTCCTGGCGGCCGGGCTCTTCGGGGACGGCGCCGCACACTCGGCGGACGAGGTGGGCACCGCCCTGCGCTCGACCCCCCGCCACCGTCACATCGTGCGGCGCTGGCTGCGCGCCCTGGCCGGCCGGGGGCAGCTGACGCACCGCGACGCCGATGACACCTACAGGGGCCTCGCCGCCATCCCCGGGGCCGAGCTGGAACGGAGATGGCGGCGCGCCGCCGAACTGGAACGCGAGGTCGGGTGGAGCACCGAGCTGCTCACCGTCATGCGCACCTGCGCCGACCGGCTGCCGGAGCTGATCGCCGGAGAAACAGGGATCAGGGAGCTCCTTTTCCCCGGCGCGGCGCTGGAGGCGGCGGACGCCGCCTACCGCGACAACCTCGCCATCCGCCACCTCAACCGTGCCGTCGTCGCCGCACTGGCCGAGATCGCCGCCGCACACACCGGCGAGGACCGGCTGCGGGTGCTGGAAGTGGGCGGAGGCGTCGGCGGCACCACGGGCGAACTGGTGCCCGTACTCGCCGAGTACGGGGTGGACTACCTCTTCACGGACGCCTCGGCCTTCTTCCTCAACGAGGCGCGCGAACGCTTCGCGGACCACGCCTGGGTGCGGTACCAGCGCTTCGACGTGGACGAGGACCCGCGCGAGCAGGGCCTCGTACCCAACACCTTCGACGTCGTGGTGTGCGCCAACACCCTGCACGCCGCCGCCGACGCCGACGCGGCAGTGGGCCGGCTGCGAGAACTGCTGGTTCCCGGCGGACAGCTCGTGTTCGTCGAGAACACCCGTGACGAGAACTGCCCTCTGCTGGTCTCCATGGAGTTCCTCGAGGTCGCCGGACACACCTGGACCGACGTACGCGCACACACCGGCCAGTCCTTCCTCACCCACTCGCAGTGGCGGGAGCTCCTCGACCGGCACGAGGCGACGGACGTGGTGTCACTGCCGGAGCCGGAGGACCCGCTGGCCGCCACCGGGCAGGAGGTGTTCATCGCCACGATGAAGGGCGACCGGCACCACGTACCTGTGGGCGAGCTGTCGCGCAGCGCCGCCACCCGGCTGCCCGAGTACATGCTTCCCACCGTCTGGCAGGTGGTCGACACACTGCCCCGCACCGCCAACGGCAAGACCGACCGGTCACTGCTGCGGACCTGGCTGCCCCGGGAGACCACCAGGCCCGTGGTGGACGAGCGGCCGATGGACGACCTGGAGACCAGCCTGGCCGGGCTTTGGGCAGAGCTCCTGTCGGCCGAGCGCGTCACCAGGAACGACGACTTCTTCGCCCTGGGCGGGGACTCCCTGCTGGTCGCCCGCATGGTGGCCCAACTGCGCGACCGCGTACCCCAGGCCGCCGAACTCGAATGGGAAGTCGTCCTGCGGCACATGCTCCGCCGCCCCACGGTGGCCGGACTCGCCGGCTTCCTGCGGGGACTGACCAGCGAGGAGGAAGCACTGGGGAACGGGACCGCGATACGGACCGATCCCGTCATCCACCTGCACGGTGCGCGGTCGGCCGATGAGCCGACAACGGTGCTCGTGCACGCCGGAACCGCCACGATCATGCCGTACCGGGCGCTGATCACCGAGATCAGGCGACGCTCCCCAGGACTCGCCGAGGTGGTCGGCGTGGAGGTCCCCGACCTGAACGGCTTCCTCGCCTCCCCGCCCGAGGGACTCATCGAGCAGCTCGCCGCCGACTACGCACGCGCCCTGACAGCGGGCGGCCGACGCCGCTTCCACGTCGTGGGTTACTGCCTGGGCGGACTGATCGCCACCGAAGTGGCCCGCAACCTGGCGGAGTCCGGGGCCGAGGTGGAGAGCCTCACCGTCATCAGCAGCCACAGCCCGCGCTTCCGTCTGGACGACGAGCTGCTCTCCGAGTACTCCTTCGCCGTCATGATGGGCATCGACCCCGCCGCGCTGGGCTTCCCCGGCGACCAGTACCGGGTGGCCGCGGCAGCCGACGCCGTCCTGGCCGGCAGCCCCGGGGTCCTGCCCGACGGCGGGCTCGCCGCGCTCCCTGCCGAGTTCGCCGACGTCGCGGACCGCTTCCGGGCCCTGGCCGAGGTACCCCGCGCGACCCGCATAGCGCGGATGTGCGAGGCCGTCCCCGCATCCGCGGGCACCTACGAACCCGAGCACATGACACGGCTGTTCCTCGCCTTCCGGCAGAGCGTCTTCGCCATCACCCGCTACGACGCCGAGCCGTACGCGGGCGACATCACCTTCCTGCGTCACGACGGCGCGTATCCCTTCCCCGGAAGCAAGGACGCCGTCACCACGTACTGGCACGAACTGGCACTGGGCGAGCTGGACATCGTCGACATCGGCGGAGACCACTACAGCTGCCTGTCCGTCGAACACGCCCCCACCATCCTCAAGACCCTCAGTGAGCTGACCCAGGGAGCGATCACCCGATGACGAAGAGACCCCTCATCGGTGTCCTGGGCGCTTCCGGAGCCGTGGGCCGGGCCGCCGTGCGCGAGCTGCGGGCACTCGGCCACGGTGGACTGCGGCTGGGCGGTCGCACCCCGTCGGCGCTCCGCGCGATCGCCGAGCAGGACCCACATGGCCGTGACGAGACCGTCAGAGCGGACGCCGAGACCCCGGGCGGTTTGAGCGCCTTCGCCGACGGATGCGACGTCGTCCTCAACTGCGTCGGCCCCACCTACCGGCTCCGGGCCACCGTCGCCTCGGCCGCTCTCGCCGCCGGAGCACACTGCGTGGACGTCGCCGGGGACGACCCGGCCGCCGAGGACCTGCTCAAGGACGGCGACCCCGGCCAGGACGGCCGGTCCGTGGTCCTGTCGGCGGGGGCGCTGCCCGGCCTGTCCAGCCTGCTGCCGCGCTGGCTGGCCCGGCAGGGCCTCGACCGGCCCACCGGTCTGACGGCGCACTGCGGCGGCCTGGAGACCTGCTCACCCACGGTGGCGCAGGACCTCATGCTCTCGCTCACCTCCGGGGGCGCGGACGGCGCCGCCTACGGCGAGCCGCTCGCGGCCGTCCGGGGCGGCCGTCGCGTCACGCGCGCGTCGCGTACGGCCGAGGACACCGAACGGGCAGGATTCCCCGGCCGGGTCGCTGTGCAGCCCTACCTGAGTGGGGAGAGCGAACGCCTCGCGAACGACCTGGGACTCGACCGGCTCGACTGGTACAACGTCCACCCGGGTGCCCAGGTGCGCTCCCTGCTCAGCCTCCTGCCGGGCCACCTCGCCGAGGGCGCCGACCCGGACGAGCTGGCACGCCGCCTGATCCTCGCCGCCGACCTCGACCTGGCCGGGCGCAAGCCCTACTACGTCATGGACTTCGAACTGGCCGGGGCCGCGTCAGGACGGCCCGCGACGGCCGGACTGACGCTGCGTGCCGCGAGCAGCTACCGGCTGACGGCCGCCGTCGGCGCGCTGGCGGTCGACGCGGTCCTGAACGCCGTGGTGCCCCCAGGTGTCCACCTCGCGTGCGACGTGCTCGACCCCGACACCGTGGTCCGCCACCTACGTACGGGCGGTGCCGGCGAGCTGCGGCTCACCGGCACCGCCGCGCCGGCGGACACCGAGCCGGACGAGGAGGGGGTCCTGTGACCGCCGCAGCACCCTTCCGCGTCCTCGTCTGCGGCACCAACTTCGGCCGCTTCTACGCCGAAGCCGTTCGCAGGCGGCCCGGATACGTCCTGGCCGGCATCCTCAGCCGGGGCTCCGCCGCCTCACGGGCGTACGCGGAAGGCACCGGCGTGCCCTTCTTCACGGACGTCGATCAGCTCCCGGACGACATCGACGCCGCGTGCGTGGCGGTCAGCTCCTCGATCTCCGGCGGAGAGGGAACGGAGCTGGCCAGGGCACTGATGGACCGCGGCATCCACGTACTCCAGGAACACCCCGTGCACCTGACGGAACTGACGGACTGCCTGAGACACGCACGTCGCCGTGGAGTGCAGTACCGCGTCAACACCCACTATCCGCACGTGGGCCCCGTCCGCTCCTTCATCGGAGCGGCCCGCAGGCTCACCACCCTGCAGAAGCCGCTGTTCGTGGACGCGGCCACGCCCGTCCACCTGCTGCACCCGATGGTGGACATCCTCGGTCAGGCGCTGGGAACCCTGCGCCCCTGGCGCTTCGCCGACCCGGCCGCGCTGCCCTCGGACATCGGTCCGCAGCCGTTCCGCACCCTGCACGGCATGATCGGCGGCGTACCTGTCACCTTGCGGGTGCACCACCAGCTCGATCCGTCCGACCGGGACAACCACGCACTGCACTGGCACCGGCTCTCCATCGGTACCGAGGGCGGCGTCCTCGCACTGGCCGACACTCACGGACCGGTCCTGTGGAGTCCGCGGCTGCACATCACCAGGGACGAGGACCGCCGGTTTCGCCTCGACGGCCCGGGCACGGGGAGTCTCGGTCTCGGCACCACCGCGGTCGTCGGCACCACCGGCACCTTCCGGAACGTGTTCACCGACCTGTGGCCGCAGGCGATCGGCAGCGCCCTCGACGGCCTGCGCGACGCGGCGGTGCGTGGTGGAGACGCGCTTCGAGCGGGGCAGTACGACCTCGCGGTTTGCCGCATCTGGTCCGACCTCGCGGCCCGGCTGGGGCCGCCCGAGATCGTCAGGCCCGGGACTCCGCGCCCCCTTTCGGCCGGCGACGTGTTCCCGGACCCCGAGCCGGCCGCGTTCACCACTCGACGGGCCGCTCCGCCCGTGCACTCCGGAGAAACGGCTCCCTACACTCCCTCGGCGGAGTTCTTCGACCTCGTCGCGGCACAGCACACCGCGACCGCGAGTGCCTCCGCCGTCGCCGCCCTGTTCGCCGACGCCGAACTCGGTGACGGCCCTGTGCTCGACATCGGCGCGGGAACCGGACTCCTGACCGAGGCCGTCGCTCGCGCCAGGCCCGACGTGGAGATCCTCGCCTGCGAACCGGCCGTCGGCATGCGCGCCGTACTGACCAGCCGGGTCTTCAGCGATCCGGACCTGCGCTCCCGGGTCACCGTCACGGCCGACGCCGCTCCTGACTGCGAACTGCCCGACCGCATCGGCGCCGTCCTCCTCTGCGGGGTCCTCGGCCACCTCGGCGCCGCAGAGCGCCGCAGGCTCTGGGAGAGGCTGAGACAACGGCTGGCCCCCGGCGGGTTCGTCGTCGTGGAACTCATGGGATTCGACGCGCCGCTGACTCTGCCCGAGACGAGGCTCGCCACCGCTCGTGCCGGACAGCACCGCTACGAATGGTCGTTCTCCGGGGCGCCGGACGAGACGGACACGGTCGCGATGCGCCTGCACACCACCTGGCGCGTCCACCGCGACGACGAACCCGGTGTGGTGCGCGAGGTGCACGACTCGTACCGCTGGCACCCCCTCGGTCTCAGCGACGTCGCCGCCGAGTCCGGCATGACCGTACGCGCCCTGCCCACCCGGCCCGGTGCGCCGCCGCTGGCCGTACTCACCCACGAGCCAGGCCCGGTACCCGCCGCCCACCCCCACTCGTCTCCGTCTACACCGACCGAGGACCACCGATGAACACTTCCACCCCTCCCGGCTCCAGCACCCCCGGCGGGAGCGGGCTGTCCGAAGCCGGGCGGCCCCGCGACTTCCCGATCCGGCGAGGCTGCCCGTTTGCCGCGCCCGCGGAGTACGACACCCTGCGCACCGACGATCCGGTGGCCCGCGTGACGCTCCCCACCAAGCGCGAGGCATGGGTGGTGTCCCGCTACGACGACGTGCGCGCCCTGCTCTCCGATCCACGCGCCAGCGCGGACATCCGCCGGCCCAACTTCCCGGCGCTCGGCGAGGGGGAGCAGGAGGCCGGGGCCGAATTCCGCCCCTTCATCCGCACCGACGCCCCTGAGCACACCCGCTACCGCCGCATGCTCCTCCCGGAGTTCACCGTCCGGCGCGTACGCGCCATGCGGCCCGCCGTACAGGCCCGCGTGGACGAACTCGTGGACGACATGCTCGCCGCCGAGCAGCCGGTCGACTTCGTCTCCGTGTACGCCAACGCCGTCTCCACATCGGTGATCTGCGAACTGCTCGGCATTCCCCGGGAGAACCTCGAGTTCTTCCGGGACGTCACCCGGATCTCCGGCTCCCGCCACAGCACCGCCGAGCAGGTCTCCGAAGCCCTCGGCGGTCTCTTCGGCCTCATCGCCGGCCTGGTGGCCGAACGCCAGGAGGAACCCGGCGACGACCTGCTCTCCAAGCTCGTCACCGATCACCTGAACACCGGAAACGTCACCCTGAACGAACTGCTCTCCGCCGTCGGCATCACCATCAACGCCGGCCGCGAGACCAGTACCAACATGATCGCCCTCAGCACGCTGCTGCTCCTGGACCGGCCCGACCTGAAGGAGGAACTGCTGGCCGACCCCACGCTCATGCCCCGCGCCGTCGACGAACTGCTGCGCGTCATGTCCATCGCCGACTCCATCCCGCTGCGGGTGGCCGCCGAGGACATCGAGCTCTCCGGCCGGGTGATACCCGCCGACGACGGTGTCATCGGACTCCTCGCCGGGGCCAACCACGACCCCGAGCGGTTCGAACACCCGGAACAGGTCGACTTCCACCGGCCGGAGAACCACCACATCGCGTTCGGCTACGGCGTCCACCAGTGCCTCGGGCAACATCTGGCCCGGCTGGAGCTGGAGATCGCCCTGGAGACACTCCTGCGCCGGGTTCCGACCCTGCGTCTCGCGGGTGACCGCGAGGAGGTCACCTTCAAGCACGACTCGGCCACCTTCGGACTCGAAGAGCTGATGGTGACCTGGTGACCGCCTCCTCCCTCTCACTCCCGAACGCCTCCCACAGCCCGTGGATCAGGCGCTGGAGCGACGGGGCCGCCCCCCGCCTCCGGCTGATCTGCCTTCCGCACGCGGGCGGCAGCGCGAGCTTCTACCGCCCCTGGGCGGCACTGCTGCCCCCTGAGGTCGAACTGCTCGCCATCCAGTACCCCGGCCGCGAGGACCGCTACGAGGACCCCGCCACCGCGAGCATGGACGAGCTGGTCACCGCCCTCGCGGACGTCCTGCCACCCCTGCTGGACCGGCCGTACGCCCTCTTCGGGCACAGCATGGGATCGGCCGTCGCCTGGGAACTGGCCCACGAGCTGAACGGCCGCGGGGCACCGGCCCCGCGCCGCCTGTTCGTCTCCGGCCGCGCCGCCCCCGGTACGGCCGTGGTCGGTGACGTACACCGCCAGGACGACGACGTGCTCTGCGCCGAACTGCGACGGCTGGGCGGCACCAGCGGCGAGGTGCTCGACGATCCGGGTCTCCGTGCCCTGGTCCTCGGCACCGTACGCGACGACTACCGGCTCATCGAGACCTACCGTCCCTCCGTCCGCCCGCGACTGGACTGCCCGGTCCACGTACTGACCGGCAGCGAGGACCCGGAACTAGGCCAGGAGCGCATCAGCGAGCGGGCCGGAGGCTGGGCGGATCTCACGACCGCCCGTACCGAGGTGCGCACCTTCCCCGGCGACCACTTCTACCTCACCCCCCGGCGCCGGGAGGTCGTCGCCACCGTCCTGCGGCGGATGGACCCCTCGCTGACCACGGACGGACACATGTGGCCGAGCACGCCGTGAGCCGGCCGTCGCGTCCCCGTCCGTTCTCCTGGAGATTCCTTTGATCGACTACTACTCGACCTCGGCCGAGTTCTACGAAATGGTCGCCACCCGGCACACCGCCAGCAGCGGACCACCGCTCAGGCGTGTCCTCGAAGGTGTCGACACCTCATACGGCCCCGTGCTGGAGATCGGCGGGGGGACCGGACGCGTGACCGAGGTCATCGCATCAGCACTGCCGCAGGCGGAGATCATCGTGGCGGAGCCTTCCGCAACGATGCGCGCCATGCTCACCTCACGGGTCGCCCGCAATCCCGATCTGCGCCGCCGTGTCACCGTGGTGGACGGAGCGGCCCAGGACCTGCCCCTGCCCGAGAAACTGTCGGCCGTGGTCATCTTCGGCGTCGCGGGCCACCTCACGGTCCCCGAGCGGGTGGCCCTCTGGAAGCGGCTCGCCGCCTGCCTGCCGGACGGAGCACCCATCGTCGTGGAACTGATGGGCGTCTCCTCCCCACGCGTCATCCCGCCGGTGATGTCCCTCAGGGAGACCATCGGCCGCCAGACGTACGAGTGGTGGATCGGCGGCGAGCCCACCGAGGGCGACGCGATGCGGTTCACCACCACCTGGAAGGTCCTGTCCGACGGCCGCACCGTGCGCGAGGTGACCGACAGCTACGTCTGGCACACCTTCGACGTCGCCCGGCTCGCCGCCGAGGCGGGCATGACCAGCCGCCGCATCACCGAGGCCGGCGGACAGGCCATCCCCGAGATCGGAGTCCTCGTCAAGTGAAGCCGCACCCGTCCGGCCACGGTCCGGACCCCGCACCTCCCTCCACCCCGCAGCCCGCGCTGCGTACCCTGCTGAGCGGTGCCCGGGGGCGCCTCGCCCTCGCAGTCGGCCTCCAGACGGTCGCCTCCCTCGCCGGAGTCGTCCCGTTCATCGCCGTCTCCCGCATCGCGGACCGTCTCACCGACGGCTCCCAGGTCGGCGGCGACGACCTCTGGCCGCTGGTCGCACTCGCCTGCGCGGCGGGTCTGCTCGCCCTGCTGTGCGGTTCGGCGGCCGGCGCCGTCAGCCACCTCGCGGACAACGACCTCCAGCTCGCACTCCGCCGACGCCTCGCGCAGCACATCGGGCGACTGCCCCTCGGCTGGATCACCACGAGGGGAACCGGCCAGGTCAAGCAGGCGGTCCAGGACGACGTACGGGCCCTGCACACCCTGGTGGCCCACACACTCCTCGATGTCGTCGGCGTCCTCACCGCCCCGGTGCTCGCCCTGGTCTACCTGTTCACCATTGACCCGAGCCTGGCCCTGATCAGCGTCCTGCCGCTGGCCCTCGGCGTGTTCCTGTTCAGCAGGGCCATGTCCGGAGCGGGGGCGCAGATGGCCGAGTACGGAGCCGCGCTGAGCCGCATCTCCTCCGCGGCCGTCGAGTTCGCCGGTGGCATCGCCGTCCTCAAGACGTTCGGCCGCGGGCGCACAGCGTACGAACGCTTCCTGGGCGCGACCGACGGCTTCGCCGACTTCTTCTCCCGGTGGGTCCGCGCGACGCTCGCCACCTCGACCGCCGCGCTGCTCGTCGTCTCCCCGGCCGTGGTGCTCCTCCTGCTGGCCGTGGCGGGCGCGGTGTCCGTGACCAACGGCTGGACGACCGGTGCCGAACTCGTGCCCTTCCTGCTGCTCGGCCCGGCCGTCGCCGCCCCCATGGGCGTGGTCGGCCCCCGCATCCAGCAGATCCGGGCCGGCCAGGCGGCAGCCGTCCGCATCTCCGCCCTGCTGGACACGCCCGTCCTGCCCGACCCGGGGACGCCGAGCGTGCCCGAGCACAACGGTGTCTCCCTGCGCGGAGTGTCCTTCTCCTACGACGGCCGCACCGACGCGCTCAGCGACATCCACCTGGATCTCGCCCCTGGCACCGTCACCGCGCTCGTCGGCCCCTCCGGGTCCGGCAAGTCGACCCTGGCTTCGCTGCTGCCCCGCTTCCACGACGTCACGGCAGGCACGGTCTCCATCGGCGGCGCCGACATCCGGGACATCCCCGCCGGTGAGCTCTACCGCCGTATCGGCTTCGTCCTCCAGGACGTGCGACTGCTCCGGGCGAGCGTCGCCGACAACATCCGCCTCGGCCGGCCCGGCGCCACCGACGAGGAGGTCGAGCGGTGCGCCCGCTCCGCACGCATCCACGACCGGATCATGGCCCTGCCCGACGGGTACGCCACCGAGGCCGGCACGGACGTCATCTTCTCCGGTGGAGAGGCCCAACGCCTGTCCATCGCACGGGCACTGCTCGCCGACGCCCCCGTCCTCGTCCTGGACGAGGCCACCGCCTACGCCGATCCGCACTCCGAGGCGCTGATCCAGGACGCGCTGTCCGAACTGGCGCGAGGCCGCACGCTGCTGGTCATCGCACACCGGCTGGAAACGGTCCGCACCGCCGACCGGATCGTGGTCCTGGAAGGCGGACGCATCACCGAGCAGGGCCGCCATGAGGACCTGGTGACCATGGGCGGCCGGTACGCCCGGCTGTGGGAAGCCCAGCGGGAGGAGCCACAGTCCGCCGCACCCGGCCGGATCGCCGCCGTGCCGCGCACGGACGGAACCCAGGACGACATCCGAGAGGGAAGCTCACGATGATCCGCCAGCTGTACAAGGTCCTGGGGCGTGAGGGCTCCCGTCCCCTGAACGCCCTGCTCGTCCTCCTCGGTGCCGCGGCCGTCCTCCAAGGCGTCGCCTTCGCCCTGCTGGTGCCCACGCTGCGTGCTCTGCTGGGCGACCGCCCGGACGGTGTGTGGCCATGGCTGACCGCCCTCGTCGTCATCTCTCTCGGCTACGCGGCCCTGCAGGGCGCCGCCCTCAGGGGTGGCTTCACCGTCGGTTCGCAGCTCTCCCGGGTCCTGCACCGTCGCCTCGCGACGCGGGCACTGGACCTGCCCCTCGGCTGGTTCACCGCGGGACGGGCCGCCGAGTTCAGCCGCCTCGCCGGGCAGAACGTCATCCAGGTGATGAACATGCCCGCCCACCTGCTGAGGCCCTTCGTCAGCTCGCTGCTGACCCCGGTCACCCTGGTGACAGCGACCTTCTTCTTCGACCGGCGGACGGCGCTCGTGCTGCTCGTCTGCGCCCCCGTGCTGCTGGCCGTACACACGGCGAGCACCGCCGTCATGCGCCGCCTGGACGAGGGCCGGGACGGTGCGATCGGCGAAGCCTCGGACCGTGTCCTGGAGTTCGCGCAGAACCAGCCCGTCCTGCGGGCCTTCGGCCGGACCACCGAGGGCTACGGGGCGTTGGACGACGCCCTGGTCGCGGAATCGCGGGCCGACCGCCGACTGATCGTCCGCGGCCTGCCCGGCCTGGTCTCCTTCGCCTTCGCCGCCCGGCTGGTGTTCGCCCTGCTGCTGGCACTGGGCGTGTCCTGGCACCTGGACGGTTCACTGACGGTCCCCACCCTGCTGGCGCTCCTGGTCCTGACGGTCCGGCTGATCGACAGCCTTTCCGGGGCGGCAGACGTGGGCGCCGGGATGCGGATCGCCCGTAACAGCCTGGAGCGGCTCGGCGCAGTCCTGGACGAGCGGCCGTTCCCGCAGCCAGCCGAGCCGCAGGTACCCCACGGGGCCGAGGTGGACTTCGAGGGGGTCGAGTTCCGTTACGCGGAGAAGGATGCGACCCGGGAACAGGCGCGAACCACGCGCCCCGTGCTCGGCGGTGTGAGCTTCCGGCTTCCGGCACGCAGCATGACCGCTCTCGTCGGTCCCTCCGGGGCAGGCAAGACCACAGTCGCCAGGCTGCTTGCCCGCTTCTGGGACACCACGGGCGGCACCGTCCGGATCGGGGGAGTCGACGTACGGCAGATCGCCCCCGAGGTGCTCGCCGCTCATGTCTCCCTGGTCTTCCAGGACGTCTATCTGTTCGAGGGCACGATCGAGGACAACGTCCGGATCGGCGCCCCGGACGCCGACTACGAGCGGTTGGCCAGGGCCGCAAGGCTCTCCGGGCTCGACCGTGTGATCGAGGAACTGCCCGATGGCTGGGCCACCAGGGTGGGGGAGGGCGGCATCGCGCTCTCCGGCGGTCAGCGCCAGCGCGTGTCCATCGCCCGTGCCCTCCTCAGGGACACCCCGATCCTCATCCTCGACGAGGCCACCGCCGCGCTCGACCAGGAGAACGAGGCCCTGCTCGCCGAGACGGTCCGCATGCTCGCCGCCGAGAAGACCCTGCTGGTCATCGCCCACCGGCTCAGCACGGTCGTCACCGCTGATCAGATCCTGGTGCTGGAGGACGGCGGGATCACCGAGCGCGGCACCCACAGCGAGCTGGTCACAGCGGGCGGCACCTACGCCTCCTTCTGGGAACAGCGCACCCAGGCCCACGGCTGGCGGCTGGAGACGACGCGATGACCACCGCCCGCGCCCTGCGGACAAGCGGAACACCACTGGAAAGGCACACCGGCATGACGACAGGCTCAGCGTACGACTGGGAGGAATGGGGGAGATCCGTACCCGAGCTCCGATGTACGAGCAGCATGGAAATCCCCTACGAGGACCCGTCGGCCGCAGCCGTGCGCCTCACGGACGCGGGACTGGACGACGAGTCCGCCGTGTACGAACAGGAGGGCTCCTGGTACTTCGCCGCAGGCTCCGCGGTGTGGCGGACCGCGGGCCCCCGGGGGGGCACCCCCCCGGGGGGCGGGCGGGCCGGGGGCCCCCCGGGGGGCGGGGCGCCCCC
>NZ_JBHXRD010000004.1:168016-268730 GCF_042717325.1 Streptomyces sp. NPDC058637
CCGCCGGCACCCAGGCCCCCCCCCCCCCCCCCCCCCCCCCCCCCCCCCCCCCCCCCGCCCCCCCCCCCCCACCCCCCCCCCCCCCCCCCCCCCCCACCCCCCCCCCCGGCCCGGGCCCCCCCCCCCGCCCGGGCCCGGGCGGGCCGCCGGGGGCCCCCCCCCGGCGGCCCCGCGCCCCCCCCACCGCCAGGGCGGACGGACGGACCTGGACCGCCGAGGCGGGCAGGCGACCGCTGGAGGTGTTCGCCGCCGCACTCGACGCCCTGGGCGACACCGGCCACCAGGACCGCCGCTTCTACGGCTGGTCCGCCTTCGAGCTCGCGCACATCCTGCACGGCGACCCGGCGGCGGCCGGTACACGCCCCCTGCTGCACGCGCTGGTCCCCTGTGTCGAGGTGTCCCTCACGCCTGGCCGGGCCGAGATACGGGCCGTCGACGAGGCATGGGCCCGGAAAGTCGGCGAACTGCTCGCTGAGTCCCCTGCTTCCGCCACCCGGCCCGCCTCAGTCGGGGTGGCACCGGACCGGACCGAACAGCTCATCACCGACGGCACCGCAGCCTACGGAGAAGCGGTCGCCCGCACCGTCGCGGACATCCGGGCGGGACTGCTGGAGAAGGCCGTGGTCTCGCGTGCGGTTGCGCTGCCCGCCGGGCCGGTTGCGGATTTCGCGGCGACCTATCTCGCCGGCCGACGGGCCAACACTCCCGCCCGTTCGTTCCTCATCGACCTCGGCGGGCGCAAAGCCACCGGATTCAGCCCCGAAACGGTGCTGGAGGTCCGGCAGGACGGCCGGGTCAGCACGCAGCCGCTCGCGGGCACCCGCGCTCTGGGACCTGACCCGGAGGAGAACGACCGACGGCGGGACGAACTGCTCACGGACCCGAAGGAGATCCACGAGCACGCCGTCTCCGTGCGCCTCGCGTGTGACGAGATGGAGGCGGTCTGCCGCCCCGGGTCCGTCGTGGTCGAGGAATTCATGGCCGTCAGGCCACGTGGCTCGGTGCAGCATCTCGCCTCGCGTGTCACGGGACGGCTCCGTCCCGGCACCGGTCCATGGGCGGCCTTCGCCTCGCTCTTTCCCGCGATCACCGCCACGGGCTCACGGAAGAGGGCTGCGCTGAGCGCACTGGTGCGCTACGAGGAGGGCCCCCGGGGACTGTACGGCGGCGCGGTCTTCCGAGGGGGCACGGACGGTTCACTCGATGCGGCCCTGGTCCTCCGGACGCTGCTGGGTGAGGGGGACAGGGCCTGGCTCCGCGCGGGCGCCGGCGTCACCGGCCAGTCCGTTCCCGCACGGGAGATCGAGGAGACGTGCGAGAAGCTGCGCAGCGTAGCTCCCCATCTCAGGTACGCCGAGGGGTGACGGCCGTACCGCACATTGCCGGAGGGCAGAGGCAGTATTGCCCCTGCCCTCCGCGCGGCTACTGCCGGATGGCGACGAGGACGTAGCTGTTGCCCACCTGCCAGACAGGACTGGCATGGCCGAAGCCCGCTTCGGCCAGCAACTCGACGTGCCGACCGAGCGTGACGGCGCAGTCGGCGTGGACGAAGCCTGGCTTACGGCGCTCGGCGCACAGCTCCGTCAGCTCGGGCTCGTTCTCGACGGCGGACCACCATGTCTCCCAGTCCTCGTGGTCGAAGGCATGACGGCGTTCGGCCCGGCGGACGCCGACGAACTCTGCGATCTCTGCGAACCCGGCCCCGTCCTGCGACAGGTGGTCCGCGTTGATCAGTACCCCGCCGGGCCGCAGGAGGGTTCTCAGCTCGGCGTAGGTGCTCCGCAGTATGCCTTCGGGTAGGTAGTGAAGCGCGGTGGTGGACACCACCGCGTCGATCGGCCCCTGAAGTCCGAGGGCGCCCGTCCAGCCCTCCTCGCCGATCACCGCTTCGACGTACCGTGCGGCGTCCGGATGACGGGCGCGGGCCAGTGCCAGCAGCAGCGGGTCCATGTCGACGGCGACGATCTCGGCCCGCGGCAGGCGTTCGATCAGCCGGGCGGGCAGCGAGCCGGGCCCGCAACCCAGATCCAGCACGCAGGGGGTCTCGTGACCGGCCGTCACGTGTTCCACGACGTCCGCGACCACGGTGAAGCGTTCTTCCCGGTCAATCGCGTAACGCTGCTGCTGTTGCTCCCAGCGGTCCACCCACAGCTGGGCCGTCGACATGCTCACGCTCATCTTGCTGTACCACCTCTACGCGCTCGGTTCCGCTAGGTGACCCCGAATCTACAGGTGAAAACGATTGTCATCGGCACTAGCTGGACCCGGCTCAGCTCGGCTCAGCTCAGCGCGGTGAGTACCTCCAGTAGCCGGTCTACCTCGTGCCGGCTGTTGTAGGCATGCAGACTGACCCGTACGGAGCCGCGGTTCTCACCGGCCCGGCCCTGGCAGAGGCCGTCCGCCCGCACCATGAAACCGTGGCTGAAGAGGATGAACCCGAGGTCGGCCGCATCGATGTCCCGGTGCCTGAACGTCACGATGCCGTGCCGCTGCTGCGAGGGGGAGTTCGCGGCCAGACTCCGTTGGCACCCCACCACGTCGTACGGCGCCAGCGTCCGCAACCCGTCCGTCAACCGGGCGGCCAGATCCACGGTCCAGCGTTCGATCCGTTCCGTTCCGGCCCGGTCGAGCCAGTCCAGTGCGGCTCCCAGGCTGGCGATGCCCACGGTGTTCGGTGTACCGCTCCAGCCGCGCGGAACGAATGGGGCCCCGCGTGCGGCACGGGACCAGACGGCTCCGGAGCCTGGCAGCGCCAGTGCCTTGTGTCCGGAGAAGACGGCGAAGTCGACGTCCAACGCTGCCATGGAGACAGGAAGATGGCCGACGCTCTGGGCGGCGTCCATGCAGATGACCGCGTCGGGTCCCGCCGCCCGGCGGATCCGGTGCACGTTCATGTCCGCGCCGTAGACGTGATGGACGTGGGTGACCGCCACGAACCGTGTGCGCGGGGAGACGAGTTCGGTGAGCCGGTCCGTGTCGTAGTCGCCTGAGGAGACCTGGTAAGGCATTTCCAGGACTGTGACGCGTGTGCCCTGGCGGGCCAGTGACGCGACAGTCTCCAGCCAGGGCGAGACGTTGGCCTGGTGATCAGCGAACGGGACGATGATCTCGTCGCCGTCACGGAGTTCGTGCGCCAGCCAGTCCTGGGCCACCAGGCGCAGACCCTCGGTGGTGCCGCTGACGAAGTGCACGGCCGAGGTGTCCGGATCCGGGTCGTCCAGGAACGCCTTGACCCGCCCTCTGGTCTCCTCGATCAGGTCAGTCGTCCTGTTGGCCCACGGGTAGGTGCCCCGGCCCGCGTTCGCGTTGGAGGTCGTCAGATACTGCTGGACGGCGTCCAGGACCGCCTGCGGCTTCTGCGCGGTCGCGGCACTGTCCAGATAGGCCAGATCAGGGTTCCCCGCCACGATCGGGAACTGCGCGCGGACGGCGCTGCTCCAGGCCACCAGGTCCTCCGCCTCCCTCTCCGCCGCGTCGCCGGGCACGGGCGTCACTCCCGCACCAACGGTGCGCCGGCATCACGCCAGGCGATGACGCCTCCGGTGAGGCTGCGTACGTCCGGATGGCCCATGCGGGTGAGCAGGGCCGCGTACCGCAGGGACTTCTCACCGACGGGACAGGCGAGGAGCACCGACTGGGACTTGCTGAACGGCAGTCCACCACGCACCAAGTCCTCGAACAACTCGTCGACGATGTTGATCGACCCTTCGATGTGCAGGGCCGTGAAGGCGTAGGGGCTGCGCATGTCCACGACCAGGGGCTTTTCCGTGGCTATCCATTTCTGCGCCTCGGCGACCCCTACAGAGGCGGTCTCGCGCAGCTCCTCGGGCGAGACGGACGCGGCTGAGTTGCTCCCCGGTCGCTGACCCAGGAGTTCCGGCCGGCGCTTCCTGATGTAACTCAGGTAACTCTCGACGCGGTCGCACACGATGAATACGGCGGTAGCGGGTTCGGTGAGCTCTGGTCCGATGTCCCTGAGATGCCGGACCGCTCCGAAATAGGCGGCTCCGCCGGTCGGTCCGGCCAGAATCCCGCACTGTCGGACCAGCGTCAGCATTCCGTCGATGGCCTCCGAGGACGTGACCTTCTCGATGGTGTCGTACGTGAGGGGATCGAAGATCCCGACTTCCTGTACCTCGTCGATGTTCCTGATCCCCGGAATGAAATCCGACTTGTCCGCGACGAGCCCGACCACGCCGACCTTCGGATTCCGATCCCGTAACGCGCGCGCCACACCCGTGGAGGAGCCGGCGGTGCCGATACCGGAGATGAACCAGTCCGGAGCACGGCCGTCGAGGTCCGCCACGATCTCCGGTCCGGTGCCCGTCTCATGGGCCTCCGGATTGCGTGCGTTGTAGTACTGATCGGTGTGGAGATAGGTGCTTCCGGGGTCGTCGAGACTACGGTGGAAAAGGGTGAGGGGGTCCTCGGAGTTCGTGGGATCGAGGCACTCGGTCTGCCCCGGCAGTTCCTCGATCTCGGCTCCGAGGAGGAGGAGCATCTCCTTGATCTCCGGAATCTTCATCCGGTTGGTGACGCTCTTGAATCCGATCCCGTGCATCCCCGCTATGGCGGCAAGGGCCTTTGCCGTGTTTCCGCTGGACAACTCGACGATCCTGCTGCCCTGTTCGATCGCCGAGGACAGCCCCGGCTGGACCATGTTCCAGGCTGCCCGGTCCTTCAGCGATCCGAAGGGATTGCAGAACTCGAGCTTCGCGTAGAGGTCGATGTTCTGCAGACCGTGGACGTGAGGGTCGATACGGACCAAAGGCGTGTCGCCGACTGTGTCGATGATGCTGTCATACCTCATGCGCGTCCTCTGCGGAGTGTATGGGCCAGTACTGGTCGTCGAGGCGCCACTGCCAGCCGCCGGTTCCCTGGTAAGCCGCCACCTTGCGGGCGAGTGGGCGCTGCTGGGCGTGCTGGGCGTTGAAATCCATGCAGTATCCGGCTGTGTTGACGAACGCCAGAAGGTCACCCGGGACCGGCAGGCGCGGCAGGAGGACCAGCCTGCGTGTGATGAGGTCGGACTCGAGGCACAGGTTCCCGTGCAGGTAGACCCCGAAGGAGTCCGTGGCGTTCTCCGTGGCCCGCCACGGCTTGCCCCGGTGGAGAACGACCGGATCCATGAGGATGCCGTGCTCCTCGAGAGCGCAGTCATCGGCATTCATCGCCAGGCGTATCGAGTGTGTGCCGTCCGGCTCGCGCCGCGTCTCCAGCACACGTGCCAAGGTCAGCCCGCACTGGTCGAGCAGAGCACGGCCGGGCTCGACGCACAGGTCATAGAGGTTCTCCAGGAGCAGCGTCGCCAGTGGGCGGCCGAGTGTCGGGGCGGGAGTGCGTAGGAGTTCGTCCAGGTAGTCGGCCCCGGCGACCGGGCGATAGGAAGGGTAGAGCTCCAGGCTTCCGCGGAGAGTGCCCCCTTCGCTGCTCAGCCCGTACGAGTGGTTGCGCCACGCCAGAGGCTCGCGCCTGCCCATCGCCGCCAGAGTCAGCTGACTGGTGTAGTGCTCCCACTGGGCCCCGTCGGCCAGGTAGTTGACGCCGAAACCGCCGCCGATGTCGATCACCCGCGGACGCATCCCCCGGGCCCGGCACTCGTCCATGGCCCGTACGCAGCCCTCCAGGGCCAGGGCCTTCTCGTCGAGACTGGTGGTGTCGAGGTGATAGGAGACACCAATGACCTCGACGGCCTCGTGGTGCCGCTCGCAGACATCCAAGAGACCGGCCAACTCCGCTGCGGGCACGCCGAATCGGCTGCGTCGGCTGAGGACCTTGACCGCGGTGCCCGAGAACTCCGACAGTCTGAGCAACACCCGCACCCGAGGCAGCTCGTGGCGGCGCACCAGCGAGGCGAGAAACTCCAGCTCAGCATGTCCCTCGATGTGGACCGTGACGCCGGTACGTGCGGCGAGCCAGAATAACTCCGGTTCCTTCGGGCCTGTCACGCCGATCCGGTCAGGGGTGAAACCGCAGGCCAGTGCGTGCTGCAGTTCGCCGAGCGAGGCCACGTCCATGGCCGCGCCCGTGGCCGCTAGACGGCGTACCAGGGCGCTCGACCGGTTGGCCTTGTGGGCGAAGGAGATGTCGCCCTCCAGATGGTGGCTCCGGTACACGGACCGGAATCCTGCGACGTTTTCGGCGATCCGGTCCGGAACCACCACATTGAGGGGCGACCCCAGCCCGTCGACGAGATCGTGCAGGAAGCGTGAGGAGGCCAGTAAGGGCGTGAGGGGTGGTTCGAGCTTCGGATCCAGGAACAACGGGACAGCCAACAGCGGCACTCGCCTCTCAGTGGGGCAGCGACAGCTCGACTGCCGAGGGCACCGGTCGACGCGCCGCCGCAAGTGATGGATCAGCTCAGCGGGATGATTGTCGTATTCATAATGTCCAGGCCGAACGGCCTCTATGCCTGCTCCGTGCAGGAACAAAAAAGGCGACAGGCGCCGGTGCGGAGTCCGCGTCGGCGCCTGTCAAATGCGCGTATCTCGCCGGGGCCGACCGGCAGTGACCTGTCAGTGGTCGTCCCAATGCCCGTCGTGGGAGGCGTGCCGATGGCCGTCATGGACGTAGTCGACATGGTCTTCGTGCGGCACGGCGACGTGACCGCAGTCCTGTCCGTGCCGGTGCTCGTGTCCTTCGTGCGCCGAGTGTGCCGGATTCGCGCACTCGTCCACATGGTCCTCGTGGACACGGTGCAGGTGGTTGTCGTGCGCGTAATCGATGGGGTCGTTGTGCGGGATCGCCACGTGACCGCATCCCAACGCGTGCGCGGGATGGGGGTGGTGCGCCGTGACGCCCCCCGTCATTGTTCCCTGCCCGCATGCCGCCACGGCCGATGACGCGCCGTAGTGAGCGTGCCGGTGTTTCGCAGGGCAGCGGGGGGGGCATTCGGGTCCTCCGTCGGCTCTGCCAATACCTTCCCGAACTAATTGGAAATGATTACCATCTCGGATAGTGTGAGGGGTGGACGGCCCGACCGCCCCGCCGACGGCGGATGCCCGAGACCCACCGTCGGCGGGAGCGGGCCAACTGGCCAAAAGGAGCGCCAGGCGGTTTACCGGGAGCCCCAGGCACTCGCCGGGGGCTGGTGCCGGGCTTCTCCTCCCTGGTGCCGGCCCTCCTTTTGAGGCGGCCCGTGCGTGGGCCGACTCCCGAGACTGACGTGACCAGCAGCTGCACCTACCCGTACGTAAGGAGGCGACGATGGCCAGCGTTTCGTCGGCTGCCGTCCCCGATCGACCCAGACCTCGCCGCGCGGCAGATCGACGGCCTGAAGTGTTGGACGCCCTCCGAAGAAACGGAGGGTTTGTAAGTGCTCAGGGCCTCCACGCGTCGATGACGCAGCAGGGAATCCGTATCGGCCTCACCACGGTGTACCGGGCGCTGGCTGCCGCAGACGCGGAGGAGAGGCTCGAGGCGGTACACGCGCGCGGCGGGGCGAAGGCGTACCGGTATCTACCGCCGGTCCATGAGCACCACTTGACGTGCCGGGTCTGCGGAGCCGGCGTTGCGTTCTTCTGCCAGGCGCTGGAGGACTGGGTCGCGCAGCTCGGGCCTCGACACGGGTTCGAGGACGTGCGGCACGCTGTCGCCGCGACGGGCACCTGCCCCGGTTGCGCGTTGGACGATGCGGGCTGAGAAGGACTCATGTATGCCTGCCCGGCCCTGATCGCGCCACCCTTCAAAGGGACATCGACCTGCCGTCGCACCACCTCACTCGATGGGAACCCACGTGTCCAAGGGGCTGCTCAGTGTTGTCACCGGCAACACGCCTGCCGTCCGAGGGGAAGCCGTTGACAGACTCGTGCGACTGTCACCGGACGCAGTCACCCTGGCGGTGTCAGTCCATGGACGGCATGAAGAACGTCCCTCGGTCCAGCGCTTCCTCTCCGGAGGCGATCCGCGTATCGAGTCGATCGCTCCCAAGGCTGCCACGGGGAGCCCGGCCGTGATCATTCGGCAGGACCTGTTGTCGCTCCGCCGGACCGCGGGAAGCGACCACGTCATTCTCGCCCTCCCGGAAAACCTGGACATCCTGGCCTTCCTCGTGGAGTTGTGGCGAACCCGAAGCGGGGCGACCTCCCTCGGGGACCACTACGCAGCGGCGCCGGTCCTGGTGGGTGTCGACCCGCCGCCGTTCATGGCCGACATCGGTTGCGTACACGAGGCCGTTCGCCTGTGGAACGGCTGGGAACGCACGGCTCCGCTCACGCAGGCCGAGGCTGCTGCACGGCAGGTCGAGTCCGCCGATGTGCTCTACGTGCCCGCGGGGAAAGACGCCGACAGCCGGTACGCATCGGGTGTGGCGTCCCTGGTCGAGCAGATCAACGGTACCGCTCCGCTTCTGGACCCATCCGCCGACGAGGAGCACCTTGTGCGTCCACTGCCGGCCGACTTCGGTGAACAGTGGCTGGCGCGCCTGGATCCCATGGTGATCCCCGGCATCCGGCGCGGATCCCCCCACCTCGCGCCCTCCGTCGAGTCTGTGCTGTGGCGCGCCCGTCGTCCCGCCCACCCGCAACGCCTGGCCGACGCCCTCGCCAACGTCATGAGGGGAGTCGTACGCAGCCGAGGCCACCTGTGGCTTTCCAGCCGTCCTGATTCCGTGGTCACCTGGCGCTCCGCAGGCGCACACCTGGACCTGCGAGAGGCGGGCAGGTGGCTGGAGCCGGAGGAAACGCGCGCTTGGCAGGCCGCCACACCTCAGAGACGCACCCTCGCGTCGTGGTTCTGGCACGACTGTTACGGGGAGCGGCGCAACGAGATTGTCCTCACCGGAGTGGATCTCGATGAGCGGGCCACCCGACTGGCACTCGACGAGGTTCTGCTGACCGACCGTGAGCTGGCGCAGGGCAGGGACGCGTGGGCGGCGGTGCCCGACCCGTTGCTCGGGTGACGGCCCCCTGATGGAGGGGAGTCCTGCGGTCAGGCGCAAATGGACCCCGTCGACCGATGTCATGGTCGGCGGGGCCCACTCGTATGCGGTACGGACCGGACCGGACGATGCCGTGGCTGCGACCACCGCCCGGCCCGGAGTTCAGAGGTGGGACGTCACCGGTTCCGGGTGGTCGTGCTCACACGCGTCGTCGATGCCGTACGTGTCCCACCGAGGGAAGAGGTCGGCCGCGGGCCGCGCCTCTCCCTCGGACATCAGGCAAGCGGACAGCGCTTCGTGGAGTGTCTCCGCGCGCAGATCCGTACCGATGAAGACCAGTTCCTGACCCTGCGTGGTCCCGGAGTCACGTGCGCCGGACGGCTCGAAGCGGGCCACGGAGCCTGCCTGCGACCAGAGACCGGTCACATTCGGGCGACTGGACAGCCAGAAGAAGCCCTTGGAGCGCAGAACCTGTCCGTACCGGCCGCTGTCGAGCCCGTCGGTGACGAACGTCCACAGACGGTCGGGATGGAAGGGGAGGTCCGAACGGAAGACCGTGCTGGAGATTCCGTACTCCTCGGTCTCCGGCATGTGGTCCCCGTTCAGCTCCCGCACCCATCCGGGAGCCTGCTGGGCCCGATCCAGGTCGAAGAGGCCGGTACCGAGTACCTCGGACAGTTCCACGCGCCCACGGGTGACGGGCACGATCCGGGCCGCAGGGTTGAGGCGGCTGAGCGCGGCGTCGAGCCGCTCACGCTCTCGCTCGTCCACAAGGTCCAGCTTGTTGAGCACGATGACGTCGGCGAACTCGATCTGGTCCATGAGCAGGTCGCTGACCGTGCGCTCGTCATCCTCGTACTGGTCGAGTCCACGCTCGGCGAGGCCGTCGCCCCCGGCCAGTTCCGGCAGGAAGTTGGCCGCGTCGACCACGGTGACCATGGTGTCGAGCCGTGCGAGGTCGCCCAGCGTCGCTCCGTCGTCGCGGGGGAAGGAGAAGGTGGCGGCCACCGGCATCGGTTCCGAGATGCCGCTGGACTCGATCAGCAGGTAGTCGTAGCGCCCTTCACGGGCGAGCCGGTCCACTTCCTCGAGGAGATCGTCGCGCAGGGTGCAGCAGATGCATCCGTTGGTCATCTCGACCAGGCGTTCCTCGGTGCGTGAGAGTGCCGCCTCGCCCCCGCGCACCAACGCCGCATCGATGTTGATCTCGCTCATGTCGTTGACGATCACCGCGACTCGCAGGCCCTCGCGGTTGCCGAGGACATGGTTGAGCAGCGTGGTCTTGCCCGCCCCCAGAAAGCCGGAGAGCACGGTGACGGGCAGCAGGTCCTGCGCCATGAAGGATCAGCCCTCGGGGTGCAGGAGACCGCGCTCGTACGCCTTCACCAGCCGCTGCGGCACCTGGTAGACGGAGCCGTCGACTGTGACCGGCACGAGCTGAGGCGTCGTGGCCTTCCACTGCGCGCGGCGGTGACGGGTGTTGCTGCGGGACATCTTCCGCTTCGGGACTGCCATGGAGACCTCCTGGGTCGGCGTAGGCGGCGAACGCTATATGAAAATGATAGTCAGTGCCAAATGGCTCGGTAGGCATGAAGCCGTTTCTCCGCCCGTGATTCCTCCCTGGGGCGGCGTACTCCTCGCAGACTCGCGGTCGCCCCCTCCGGCGTCCTCTCGCGGTTGAGGTTCTTCATTGCGCACACCGTTCCCGTTGCACCATGGGCGAAAGGGTGGACGACCGGAACCGGGGGTCTTGCAGCCGTGCGGGCGGGGGCGGTTGCTCCCCTGTCTTGCACCCTGCGCTGGGTGTCCGGCGCCGGCACGGCGGCACGTGGCACCGGTGGTGCGGGTGACACTGCTCCCGCTGTCTCCCGCGGCCGGTGAAGCGTGATCCGTGCCGACGGGGGTGCGCCACCTTGAGTGCCCTTCAACGCCCCACGGGGTCGCCGTCGGCGCTGTCGTTCCAGCTACGCAACATCGCGTGGCCTCCATGATGCAGGGGTGTACTCGTCTTCAGGCGGGTCGCTTCGTGACCCGTCCGCGCGTCGAAGATGTGCACCTCTCCGTGGCCGCCCCGTGTGACGGCGATCCAGTCGGAGCCGGGCGAGGCGGCCACCGCTCGGCGTTGGACGCCTTCCCAGGGAGTGCCGCCGCGAGACGGCGCACCGTCCATGGCGGGGAGGGGGACGCGGCGCAGGGTGTCGTCGGCGCACAGGAGAACCAGTTCGTCACCATCGGGGTGGATGCGGGTGAAGGCCGTGTGATCACGGGCGAGGGCCAGCCGGAAGACCAGGCCCGGACCGAGGTCCGTGAGGTGCGTGCGCCCCGTCACCAAGTCGTGGCGCCACGCCTGGTTCGTCCAGTCCGGCCACCGCAACGGCTCCGGGTGGCCGCCGCGTAGCGTGCTCCACAACGCCCGTCGGTGGGTGTCGAGGCGCAGGTACCAGCCTCGGGCGGGTGACTCCCACGGAATTACCGCCTCGGCCGCCAATCCGTCAGCCGTCCTGCGTGCTGGATGTACTCCCTCGCTCGTGGCGGCGAACACGCGGCCTGAGTCGGGGTCCTGGGCGTCACCGTGGCCGTCGTCAGGCAGCGGCAGGACCATGTCGGGCGTGAGGGTGGGGCAGCCGGGCCGAGCCGCGAGGAGATCCGCGAACCGGTGTACGGCCAGCGCGCCGGGTTGCCGGTGCCGCAGTACGACGAGCGGGTCATCACCGCCAAGGACCGTCACCCCCGGTTCCCCGGCGCGTGTGCGTACCCGTGCTACCTCTCCGGTCGCGAGGTCGACGACTGTCAACAGGTCCGACCAAGGCTCGATGTTCCTGCCCAGGCCGGTCGTGATGGCCAGTCGGCGTCCGGAGGGATCGCACGCCAGATGCTCCGCCGGCACGGAGACCGGGACGGTGAGTTCTATGAGCTCATCGTCGAAAGGGTTGAGGACCAGCAGTTCTCCCCGGCGTTCGTCGACGCAGGCCACCCGCCCTTCGGGTAGGGCCAGGAACCCGGCGTGCTCGGAGAGGTGGCGCCCGGTGAGGCGCCCCGTGACGGTGCCGTCCGGCACGGTCAGCACACTGACCGAGCCGTCCACGTGGTCGGAGACTAGTAGCGCGGCGGTGGTCATGTGTCCTCCAGCATTCCGGTCGATTGAAAATGATTATCATGTATCTTCAGTGCGTTCCAGGTTCCTGAGGAGAAGTGAGGGCTTCGATGCTGCGCGCACCGTCCAGATCCGTTCGTAGTTGGCTCACCGCACTAGTCGCGGGTTCCGTCCTGGTCGGCTGCGGCTCGTCCTCCGACGGGTCCGTGAGTGACAAGGCAGAGCCCGCCCCCAAGACCGAGGTCACTGTCGAACCCATCAAGGCAGCGACGGAGCTGACCGACGTGAACGGCGTCAAGATCTCCCTGGAGAAGAAGCCGGAGCGGATCGTCTGCCTGTTCGCGCTCTGCGACGACATCCTGACCGAACTCGGCATCGTCCCGACGGCCACCAACAGTGCGCTGCTCCCTCACCCCCGCTTCCTGGGGGAGGCCAAGGCCAAGGAGGTCGACGTCATCCCCGGTGGATTCATCGCCCCGGAGGTGGAGGCGATTCTCTCCCACAAGCCGGACCTCGTGATCGGCCTCGGGGACACCCACGGCAAGCTCACCCCCGCGCTGAAGGGCGTGACCACGTTCTGGGCCATGCAGCCCGAGACGTGGGAGGACAGTGTGGGATACCTGCGCGACACCGCCGCCCTCACCGGCCGCACCGCCGAAGGAGAGAAGGCGGAGAGAGTCTTCCGGGCCAAGCTCGCCAAGGCCGAGGAAGCGCCCAGCGACAAGACCGCCCTCATCATCTACGGCAGCGACGAGAACTTCGGCGTCGCGACCCCGGAAGGTGACGTGGCCGCGAGTCTGTTCCCCAAGATCGCCGACTACCCCTGGAAGTCTCGCGGTGTGGAGGGCAGTTACAGCCTTGAGGAGATCCTCGCCCGGGACGTCGACGTGCTGTTCGTCGAGACGATGAGCTTCGGCGGGGCGGACGGCAAATTGTCGGAGAAGCTGGCGAAGAACCCCCTCTGGAGCAAGATCCCGGCGGTGAGGAACGGCGCCGTTCATGAGGTGAACTCAGAAGCGTGGGCCAAGGGGCGCGGTACCCGCTCGCTGGGCATTGTGCTCGACGAGGCCACGGCCGCGCTGCGGTGAGTGCCACCCTCCCGACACCCACTGCGGCGGGTCATGGGACAGGCAGGGCCGGCCGAAGCGCACGGGCAGCAGGGGCGTGGCAACCTCACCTGGTGATCGCGGTGCTGACCGTCGCCTCGGTCTGTGCACTCTGCCTCGGCACCCCGTACGTCCCACCGCACCGGCTCGTCGGTGCGGTACTGGACGGAGACACCACGCTGGCCGGGGTCGTCGTCAACGAACTCCGCGTCCCACGCCTGGTGCTGGCGCTGATCGCAGGAGCCTGTCTGGGAGCGGCGGGGCTCGTCCTCCAGGAGGCGCTCCGCAATCCTCTGGCCGTACCCGAAATGCTGGGCGTCTCGTCCGGGGCGGCGCTGGGGGTGGCCGCCCCGCTGGTGCTGGCTCTGTCACTGCCTGCCGCAGTCCAGCCCTTGCTCGCACTCGGCGGGGCCGCGCTCGGTGGTGGGCTGACCCTGCTCGCCGCCGGGCTGGGGCGCAGCCCGTCCGCAGTGCTGCTGACCGGCGCCGCGGTGGCCGCCGCGTTGCAGGCCGCGCTGCTCGTCCTGATGGTCATGGCGGATCAGTTGGACCTTCAGCTCATCTACCGGTATCTGCTGGGGTCCCTCTCCGCCCGGACCTGGGAGGACGTCACGGGGCTGTGGCCGTGGCTGCTCGTCGCGGCTCCCGCCCTCGTGCTCTGTGCGCCTGTGCTCTCGGTCATGCGCCTGGGCGACGAGGATGCCGAGGCGCTGGGTGTGCGTGCCCAGCGGGCGCGGCTGGCCGCGCTGGCCATCGCCGTCGTGCTGATCGCACCCGTGACGGCCGTATGCGGACCTGTCGCATGGGTGGGATTCCTCGCCCCGCACCTGGCGCGATGGTTCAACCCTTACGCGGGTGCGGTGCGTTGGCTTCCCTGGTCCGCCGCGTGGGGTGCCGTGGTCGTGACGGTCGCCGACGTCCCGGCGCGTCTGGCACTGGCGCCGGTGGAGACGCCGGCCGGTGCCTGGACGGCCCTGCTGGGAGTGCCCGCGGGGATCGCCCTGATGCGTTCCCGTCGCCGCGACCGGACGACCGAGGGCAGTCGAACCGGTGCGGCCGCGGTGCGCACGCCGGTGCCTGGACCGCGTACCGACACCCCTTGCCCGGACGTCGGGGAACCTCCTGCCGGAAGGCGGGGGAACGGTGGCCAGGAGGAGCCCGGCGCCCGCGGCACCGTGCCACCGCCCGGCGAGACGACTGGTACGGAGGAAGCACGGTGAGGTGGCGTTTCGTAGCACTGTCGGCCTTGGCGGTTTTGTGCGCCGGGCTGGAACTGGTGGCCGGACGCGGTATGTCCCCCGGCGCCGTCTGGGACGTGCTGGGCGGTGGTGGTGACGCGACGGAACGTCATATCTTCCTCCAGCTGCGGCTTCCGCGAATGCTGGTGGCCCTCGGCGCGGGGGCGTGCCTCGCCATGGCAGGGCTGATCCTGCAGTCCGCGCTGCGCAACCCTTTGGCCGGGCCGGAAGTGACAGGCGTGACGCCGGGGGCAGTCCTCGGTGCGGTCACCGCCACGGCCTTGGGGCTCGCAGGGTGGGAGTCACCCCTGGCCGTTGTCCTCGCCGCGTGTGCGGGCGGATGCGCCGGAGCGCTGCTGCTCTGGCTGCTCGTCGGCCGGGGAGGCGGGGATCCCGCCCAGACCGCCGTGCACGGAGTGCTGGTTTCCGCGGTGCTCGGCGGGCTCACCGCCATGGTGCTGCTTGTGGAGCCGGGGGAGCTCGGGAGCGTTGTGCAGTGGTTGGTGGGGACCACGGAGGGCCGGGTGTGGGAGCACTGGCACCTTCTGTGGCCCTGGGCCCTGGTCTGGGGGGCTGCGGCGTGGCTGCTGACCGGGCCGCTGACCCTGCTGCGCTGCGGTGACGACATCGCCATGTCCGCCGGCCTCTCGGTCCGGCGGGCGCGGACCCTCGCCCTGATGTGCGCTGTAGCGCTGACAGCGGGGGCCGTGGCCGCGGTCGGAGCGCTGGGCTTCGTGGGACTGCTCGTCCCGCATCTGGCCATGGCCGTCTTCGGTGCGGACCTGCGGGCGGGTCTCCCCGGCGCCGCCCTGCTGGGCGCGGTCGTGGTGTGCGGAGCGGATGCCGCGGCGCAACTGTCCTCGCGGCTGCTCGCCGCGACGCTGGACTCCGGGCGGCTCACGCTTCCGGTCGGGGCGCTCACCGCGTGCCTCGGCGCCGCGCTGCTGCTGGTCGTCGTACGCCGTACGCCGAGCCGCGCCTTCTGACATCGACGGAGGACCGAGCATGACCAAGTCCATGGGCATCCACATCGAGGACGTCCACTTCGGCTACCCCGCACGCCCCGTGCTGCAGGGCGTCGATGTAACCGTACGGCCAGGCGAGCTGACAGCCCTCATCGGCCTGAACGGCTGCGGCAAATCGACCCTCCTGCGGCTGGCCGCCGGGTTGCTGCAACCGAACCAGGGGCGCGTTCTGCTCGGCGGGGACGACCTCGCCGGGCTCTCCCGGCGGGCCACGGCGGCCAGGGTGGCGCTGCTGCACCAGTCCGCGCCTGCCGTACCGGGCATGACGGTCCGCCACCTCGTGCGGCAGGGGCGGTACGCGGCGCGTGGCCCGCTGGGCATGCTGCGCGAGGGGGACGATCCCGTCGTGCGTCGGGCGCTGCGTGACGTCGGTGTGGAGCAGTGGGCTGACCGTGACGTGGACGCGCTGTCCGGGGGTGAGCGGCAGCGGGTGCGGCTGGCCATGGCACTCGCCCAGGACACCCGAGTCCTGCTGCTCGACGAGCCGACCACCTATCTGGACCTGCACCACCAGCTGGATGTGATGCAGACGGTGGTCCGGCTGCGGGAGGAACGCGAGCTCACGGTGGTGATGGTGCTGCACGACCTGGCCCACGCCGCTCGGTTCGCCGAGCGCATAGTCGCCCTGCGGGTCGGGCGCGTGGTGGCCGACGGAACGCCGAAGGAAGTCGTCACGCCGGGACTGCTGGCGGACGTGCTGAACGTGGCCGGCCGGGTCGGCCGGGACCCCGAGGGCGGCTGGCCGGTGTGTTACCCAGATCACCCTCTCCCGGCTCTAGAAAATGAAAATCAGTTCCATTAGTGTCTCCATCACGACGTTCACCCGAACGGCGTATCTCCCCGATAAACAAGGAGAGTTCATGGACAACGAGCAGATCTTCGCGCCGATCGCCGACCCGGGCCAGCTGGCCCACGACTCGGCTTCCCACTCCAACGCGCTCGTCGAGAACCCCTTCGAGGACACCGAGGAGTAACCGAGGTCGACCACCCTCGACCGTGGGCCCGCCCGTTGCCTTCCGGGCGGGCCCACGCCCCTTCCCGTGCTCAGTCGTCAGGAGGAACATCGTGTCCCGCAACCAGCTCGCACCCGGTGTCGAGGTTGTCGCCGTGCCAGGGCGGAATCTCGCCGTGCGCACCGCTGACGGGGAGTTCCTCAGTGTCCGGACGCGAGACGTGCACCAAGACGCCCTGCTCTCCCTGCTCTCCGGTAACAACGCAGTCCCGGAAGGTGCCGAACTGGGGCGCGTCGTGCGCGCTTTCGCGGAGGCCGGGTATCTCGTGGAGGAGCCCGAGCGCCCGAAGTGGCCCGTTGCCCGGCGGCACGTACGGCTACTCGGCGCCGCGGCTCTGACCGGACCGCTGGCCGCGCACCTCGCCTCCCTGGGTGCCGAGCCGCGGACGACGGCCACTGCCGCGACCGCTGCCGACCTCTCACCCATGGATATCGAGGATCTGCTCGACGGAGACCCCGCCGCCGTCGTGTGGTGTCTCGACGGGCCCGTACCCGACGGGCTGTGGGACGCCGCCGACCGGCTGCCCGAGCACGGGGTGGCCTGGTCGCGGTGCCACCACGAGGGCTGGCAGGCGTACGTCGAACCCCTCGCCATCGGCCCAGGAGATGTCACGGCGGCCCATGTCCGTGCCCGGCGGCTCGCCGCCACCCCTGCCCACCGCGAGCTGTCCGCCTACTGGAGCGGACCCCGAGCTTCCGGTGTGCCGGTCCGGCTGACCGTGCCCGCCGCCGCACTGCTCGCGGCCCTGCTCGCCGACGACCTCGACCGGTGGGCCACCGGCACCCCCGAAACGGCCGGCTTCCCGGCACGGCGTCGACTGCGGCAGGTGGATCTGCGCACGCTGACCGTCACCGAGCACCCCGTCATGCCGGTGCCCGACGTCGCACGCATGCCGAAGAAGGACAGATGACGGTCTTCCGTCCGACTGTCGATGGCCTCGCCACTGACGTGTGTCTGCCCGACGGTGCCGGTCCCTTTCCCACCGTCCTCATCCGTACTCCTTACGACCGTGCCCGACACCTGGCCGAGGCGCGAGGCTGGGCCCGCAGAGGGTTCGGCGCCGTCGTCCAGGACGTGCGGGGCAGATTCGCGTCGCCGGGGGAGTGGCGCCCGTACGAGAACGAGGCCGCCGACGGAGTGGCGGCAGCCCGTTGGATCCGCCGACAGTCCTGGAGCGACGGACGCTACATCGCCGTCGGAGCCTCCTACGCCGCCTACTGCGCCCTCTCCCTCGCCCTCGAAGCACACAGGGAGGACCGGCCGAATGCCGTTATCGCCGCCGTGCCCGCACTCGGCGCCGCGGAGACGGCCCGCGAACCCTCCGGCGCCGAACGGCTGCTGACCCGAGCCGGGTGGTGGGCCGCCCACGGGGACCGGCGGGACTCCGACGAACGCGCGCTGGAAAGGGCCCTGGCAGCGGACCCCGGCCTGCTCGGCCACCTGCCGCTCACCGATCTCCCCCGGCGGCTGGGCCGGAACCTGCCTTCCTGGGCGGGGCTGTGGCGGCGTGCTGATCGCGGTCGTCTCACCTCGCGGGCTGCCCATGCCGACATGCCTCTGCTCGCGGTCGGAGGCCACCACGACCACTTCACCGAGGACACCGTCGAGCTGTGGCGCACCTGGGGCGGGCCTTCGGCCCGCCTGCTGCTGGGCCCGTGGGGTCACGGCCTCGTCACCGCGCCCGGACCCGACGCAGGCCCCGCGCACCGGGTCGGCCTCGGTGAGCTGTACGTGCGTTGGGCCCGCCGCGCCCTGGCCGGCGGTCTCGCTCCCGGGCACCACGGCGCGGTGGCGCTGGGCGGCGGAGACCTGTGGCTGCCCGCCGGCACCGACGGCGAGCCGACCACGCAGCGGCTGCGGCTGCTCCACGGCTCCCTCTTCACCGCCGACCCCGACCGTCCCGTCCGCTCCGACGACCTCACCGTGCCCACCGGGGACTTCCCCGACCGTTGTGTGCTGGTCACCCCGCCGCTACCGCGCCCGCTCGACGCCGTCGGGCCCGTGCGCATCCACCTGCGGGCCACCGCCGACACTCCGTCCGCCGACTGGGCCGCCCGTCTCGTCGCCCTCACACCGGAAGGGACCGCCGAGCCACTCGTCGCAGGCATCCTGCGGCGGGCGGAGTCGGCGCGCCGCAGCGGCGAGTTCACCATCGAACCCGGACGTCTCGCGCGTCGGCTGACGGTCGGCACGCGGCTGCGGCTCGAAATCGCCGGACACCATTTCCCGGCTCATGCTCGCAACCCTCACACCGGGGGCGACCCGATCACGGCTGACAGGCTGTTCGCCTCCCGGCGAGAAGTCGACCCGGCGAGTGTGACGCTGAGTCTGCACGTTCTTTCGTCCCATCCCCCCTCCGTCGATCCCACCGAGGAGATCCTGCGATGACGGCGCTGCCGCTGGAAGCTCTCGTCGACCCCGTCTGCGGCATCGTCCGCAAGGTCAAGCCCGTCGAGCACCCCGCGGGTGCCCCTCCCCGCTACACGGCACTCACGGCCGAGATAGCCGACGCCCGAAAGCTGGGCCTGTGGCCCGCTGACCGGGTCTCCCTAGGGACCACCTTCGGAGACCCGGAGCAAGCGAGAATCGCTGCGATAGCGGAGGGGATCGAGCGGTACTGCGGCAATCGTGTGCCGCCGCCCGGCCACCCCGACGCCCCCCTGCGTGCCACCGCCGCCGAGCTGGCTCAGCAGGGTCTGCGGCTCTACGGCCCTGATGACCTGCCCGCGTACGCGTCGTGGCAGTACACGAGGGCGAAGTTCCCCTACCGCCGCCTCGCCGAGGACACCCCGTCCCTGTGGACCCGCGGCACCGAGCGGCTGCCGGACGGACGGACGACGGAGGTCTGGGCGCCGGTCGCCCTCACCCACCTCAACTGGCGCCAGGGCGACCTGCGGGAGCTGCCGCGTACCCACCACCTCAACTACGCGGGCATAGCCACCGGGCAAGGATTCGACGACGCCGTCGAGCGCGGACTGTTGGAGGTGGTCGAACGCGACGCCCTGGAACTGTGGTGGCACCTCGACGGGCCGGCTCGCGGCATCGACCCTGCCAGCGTGCCCGGCCTCATGGACGATCTGGCCGGATCCGCGCTGGACGTCCATCTCGTCGAGATGCCGTCGGAGTTCGCCCCGTGCGTCGCCGCGCTCGTCCACGACCCGGCTCTCGGCCTGTACGCAGCCGGGTTCGCCTGCAAGTACGACCCCGCCGAGGCCGCCCGCAAAGCGGTGCTGGAAGCGGTTCACACATGGGTGTTCACACAGGGGCTGACCGACCCCGACGGCTGGGTCTTCCAGGCCGTCGAGGCCGGCCTGCTCGCCCGTGGGCTCTACCTGGAACACCGCGCCGACGGCCGCTACCTCGACGCGTGCGGCGAGCACTTCGAACACGTGCGGGACCTGGGGGCACACGTGCAGGTCTGGCTGGACGAACGGATGACGACCGAGACCCGGCGGTTCACCGAACCCGCCCACCGGACCGTGTCCGTCGACGCGATCGAGCCCGGCAGCCGCGAGCGGCTCGAGAAGGCGCTGCACGCAGGCGGTCATCGCGTCATGACCTTCGACCTGACCACCGAGGACGTGGCCGAGACGTCTCTGAGGGTGGCCCGGGTCCTCGTGTCCGGGCTCCTCCCCAACGCCCCGGCGGCCTTCGGTTACTTCGGCTGCCCGCGGCTCGCCGAAGCAGCTGTGCGCCGGGGCTGGCGGACGAGCGCGCCGGGCGCACCGGACGACTTCACGCTGGCGCCCCCGCCCCACATGTGAGGAACCCGTGCAACACCTCGATCTCGCCGCTGCTCTCGTCCGCGCCCGCTCCCCGAGACGCCCCTGCCCCGACACACCTGCGGGACCACCTGTCCCGGCCTGGCCGGGACAGCCGCACACGATCCCGGAAGCGGGCCCTGCGGATCTCGACCTGCGGGCCATGCTGCGCCTCTCCCTGCGCGCCTCGGACGACTCCGGCCGGATGCGGCCTGCGGCCTCCGCCGGCGCACTGCACCCGGTGGACACCGAACTCGTCCTGGGCACGGGATGCCCTCTCCCGCCCGGTCGCTACGGCTACGACCCACTGCGCGACCACGCGCACCGTCTCGGCGGGCGACCCGACACCGAGCCGCCGGGCATCAGGGTCGAACTCTCCGTCACCGCACGCCGGACGATTTCCCACTACGGCCATCGCGCCTGGCCGCTGCTGCTCCTCGACACCGGGCACGCCACCGCCGCGCTGTTCCTCGCGGCCCACGCCCTGGGCATGACCGTGCCCGAACTCAGCCTGGACGGAGACGCGGAGACACCGCTCGCCTTCGTGCGGATCGCGCCTTCCCTCCCAGCCCCCGGGCCCGGGGACCCTGTGTGTCCTCCGCCGTCGGTGAGGGTACCCACCCCCGAGGAACTGCTGGCCCGACGCAGCGCACCGCCGCCGCTACCCGGCACGCCGACCCCAGACGCGCTGAGGGCGGTCCTCGCCACCGCCACCCGCGCCGGTGGCAGCGATCTGCGCTGGTGCGTGGCCGTCGGCCCCCCTCGGCCCGGGCTGATGGAGCTGGGCGCCGACGGCACGACACTGCGGCGGTTCGCCGCGGGGGAGGCCCGCCCGACGCTCGCGGCCTGGGCCGCCGGCCAGGCATGGATCGCCGACGCGGGTGCCGTCCTGCTCGCCCGCGGTTGTCCCCAGGACGCCGACGAGCGGCACATCCGCCGCACCCACCTGCGAGCCGGCTTCGCTGTCCAGTTGGCCCACGTCACCGCCCGACGCCACGGTGTGGCTGCCCGGCCCGTCGGCTCCTGGCAGCAGGCGGACCTCGGCGCCGCGCTCGGTGACACACCCGGCCGGGACTGGATCGTCCATGGACTGGTCCTCGGCACCCTCCACGCCGACGAGGAGAACACCACATGATCGTCCACCCCGAACTGCGCCGTGCCGCCCGCCGCGTGCGGCGGCCTCTGCTCGCCGCCGGTCTCCTGCAGGGGGCCGTCACCCTCACCCACCTGGCACAGGCCGTGCTGCTGGCCGTCGCGTTGGCCGGGCTGGCCCGCGGCCACACGGGACAGCTTCCGTGGCTGCTCACCACCGTGGTGTTCGTCGTGGCCGCCCGGGCCGGACTCGGCACCTGGCAGCGGCGCACCGCCACCCGCGCCGGAGCGGAGGCGAGAGTGGCGCTACGGGACGAACTCCTCGCCCACCTGGGGCGGCTGGGGCCCGCGCATCTGACCACCGCGCGCGCCGGAGCAGTCCGCACCACCCTCGTCGACGGCGTGGAGGGCGTCGACGCCTATGTCTCGCGCTACCTGCCCCAGCTTCTGATCACCCTGACCGTGCCGCCCCTGGTGCTCGCCGTACTGGCCGTGGTGGAACCGATGGCGTTGCTCGGTCTCGTACCGGCTCTGCTGCTGGCCCTGTTCGGGCCGCGCGCCTGGGACCGGCTCCTGGCCACCCGCGGCAAGGAGCACTGGGACACGTACGAAGGACTGGGCGCCGACTATCTGGAAGCCTTGCAGGGCATGCCCGCACTGCGGGCCGCGGGTGCGGTCGGCCGCACCCGCGCACGCCTGGAGAAGCGCTCGGCGGCGCTGCACAGGGCGACCGTCGCGAAACTGCGCGTCTCCCTGGTCGACACCGGCATCACCGACCTCGCCATTCAGGGCGGTACCGCCGCAGCAGCACTCCTCGCGTGCTGGTCGGCCGCCAGCGGGTCCACCACGGCAACCGGCACCTATCTGGTGCTGCTGCTGGCCTCCGAGTGCTTTCGGCCGGTCCGCGACCTCGCCCGCGAATGGCACGCCGGATACCTGGGCGCCTCGGCCGCGGACGGGATCGCGGCGCTGCGCACCGCCGAACCGGAGGTCCGGGACACCGGAACGGCATCCGCGTGCTGGCCGACACCCCCGGAAGTGTGCTTCGAGGACGTGCGGTTCACCTACGACGGGGCACCGGAGCCCGCCCTCCACGGTGTCTCCTTCACCGCACCGGCGGGACGCACCACCGCGATCGTCGGCCCGTCCGGTGCCGGCAAGTCCACGCTCCTCGCCCTGCTCCTGCGTCACCACGACCCCGGCGAAGGCCGGATCACCCTCGACGGGCGCAGCGCCACCCAGTACTCCCTCGAAGTACTCCGGCAGGGCATCGCCGTGGTGTCGCAGGAGACGTACCTCTTCCACGCCACCATCGCCGACAACCTGCGCCTGGCCCGGCCGGACGCCACGTACGACGAGGTGATGTCGGCGGCGCGTACCGCAGGCATCCACGACGAGATCGAAGCCCTTCCCGACGGCTACGCCACCGTCCTCGGCGAACGCGGCGCCACCCTCTCCGGCGGACAGCGACAGCGGCTCGCACTCGCCCGTGCCCTGCTCACGGACGCCAGGGTGCTCGTCCTCGACGAGGCGACGAGCTCGGTCGACGAGCGCCGCGAAGCGGACATCGTCCGCGAACTGATGAATGCCGCAAACGACCGGACCGTTCTCGTGATCGCCCACCGGCTGGCCGCCGTCCAACACGCCGACCACATCGTCGTCCTCGACGCGGGACGTGTCGAAGCCATCGGCGAACACGCCGGGCTCGCAGACGCCGGGGGCGTCTACGCGCGACTCGTCGAGGCCGGCCGCACCCACCCTGAGGAACTCGCCGCATGAGCAACGCCATGGGCACCCCGACCACCGGCACCTTCGTGCCCGAGCGCGGTTCGCTCCGCGCGCTGCTTCCCGCCCTTGCCGGGCACCGGGCCATGACGGTCCGCACGTGTGCCGCCGCTCTCCTCGAACAGGGCTCCATCGTCGCGCTGCTGACGCTGGCGGCGCACACCGTGGGGACGGCCGTGACCGAAGGCAGAGCCCCGTCCTCCGGCATCGTCGGCGTGATCGTGGCCCTGGTCCTCGTACGCACCCTGATGACCTGGCGTGAGATGGACCTCTCGCACGACCTGGCCTACAGGGTCCTCGCCGCGCTGCGCGTACGCGTCTTCGACGGGTTGGCCCGCAGTGCGCCCGCCCGTGTCGCGGGCCGACGCAGCGGGGATCTCGCCGCCACCGCCATGGCCGACGTGGAGGCACTGGAGTTCTTCTACGCCCACACCACCGCCCAGCTCCTCGCTTCGGGAACGGTCTTCACCGCCGGCACGGCGGTCCTCGCCACGGTGGAGCCGTGGCTGCTGGCTGCCGTGCTGCCGATCGCAGCGCTGCTCACCGCGGCTCCGTTCGCCGAGGCACGTGGGCGCGCGAGGCGTGGTGCCCGCACGCGGCAGGCCGGCGCCGAGCTGTCGGCCGACGCCGTCGAGACCGTCGACGGACTGCGTGAACTGCTCGCCTTCGGCGCCCTCGACGACCGACGAAGCCGACTGGCGGAACGCGGACGGCGGGTGGGCGACGCCCAACGCGTCGAAGCCACCTGGGAGGCCCTGGCCGCCGCGGCCCGTGACCTTCTCATCGTGGTGGCCGTCCTCGGTGTCGTGGCCGCGGTGGCACAGTCCGTGACCTCGGGGCGGCTGCACGGGGCGTGGGCGCCGGCGGCGATGGCCCTCGCCCTCGCCGTCCTCGGCCCCGTCGCGGAGTCGGCCCGGTCCCTGAGCCAGGCCGTGTCCCTGCGTGCTGCCGCCTCCCGCGTGGGTGCTGCGGTCAAGGCTCCAGCCCTCGCTCCGCCGCCGCTCTCGCCCCGATCTCTTCCCCCGGGCCCCCTGGGCGTCCGGCTGCACGGGGTGAGGTTCGACTACGGCGGCGGTCCCGTGCTGGACGGCGTCGACCTGACCGTTCCAGCCGGGCAGACGCTTGCCCTGGTCGGCGCCTCGGGCGCCGGGAAGTCGACGTGCGCCCATATCCTGGCGCGCTTCTGGGACCCGGCCGCCGGAGCGGTACAGCTGATACCCGCGGACGGGGCGCCCATCGACGTACGGGAGGTGGACGACGCCGAACTCCGCCGGTCCGTCGCGCTGGTGGGGCAGGAGACACCTCTCTTTCACGGCACCCTCGCCGACAACCTTCGCCTCACCGCTCCCGAGGCCGACGACGACCTCCTCGCCGAAACGGCCCGTCTGTGCGGCATCGACCGAATCGCCCCGATGGACACCCTGGTCGGAGAGCGCGGCGCCACCCTCTCCGGAGGCCAGCGGGCCCGAATCGCCCTCGCTCGCGCGCTCCTGACACAGCCGAGAGTCCTGATACTGGACGAGTCCACCGCCCACCTGGACAACGCCAGTGACGCCGAACTCGCCACGGCGCTGCATCAGGAGGGGCGCACGACCGTTGTCATCGCCCATCGCCGCGCCACCATCCGCCGGTGTGACCGCATCGCGGTCCTTGACGCCGGACGGGTCACCGAGGAAGGCACTTGGGAGGAACTGTCCGGTCGCCCCGAAAGTGCGCTCAACCGCAGCCTCGTTCATAGCTGACATCTTTCCGATGACTCATCACGTGAAGAGCGCGGTGCACGGAGGCCATCGCTCCTGGTTCGAAGTCCCAGAAAAGTCCCAGGGACTCCGTCACACCCCGTCTCGACTCGCATTTGTGCAGGTCAGAAGGGGTGTGGCGGTGCCAATGGCAGGCTTTCAGATGTCCCGGAAGAGACCAGCCAGCGCTGTGACCTGCCGCGATGAGCGGCTGGCGGTCGCTGACCTGCGCGAATGACCTTTCGGCTATTTCACGTTCGTGCCGCTTGATGGGGCCGGAAGTCCCAGAAAAGTCCCAGGGGACTCCCAGAGCTGACGGGCGCCTTTCGGCTTAATACGGCAGTACGGTCACCGGCTTTGAACATTGAGCCTGCGCCATCTTGAAGATGCTGGCCGGTGGGCAGGTGGTGTGCTGGCGAGGTCCGTGCGCTGTCTTCTCGATGGTGGTTCGCCTGAGGGAGCGGTGGGTGGTCAGCCCGTGAAAAACTCGGGGCCGAAACGGCCCCACACCACGAATGCCGCCAGGCAGAGGTAGATCAGGTCGCCCGTGATCGTGGTCCTCTCGCCCCGGCGGAGCCGGCGCGGCGAGTGGATCGGCAACTTCCGTGAACCGAGCAGGTGCCGGTGCTCGACATCGCGCCAGTCCTGGTGCACTGGCCGCCACCGGTCCTGCACCGCGTCCTCCGCCTCGCCCACGCTGCCCAGAATCCGGTACGCGAGCCCTGGGAGCGGCCCATGGCTCTACGCGTTGCACGGACGAGAGGGTGAGGCCGAGCCAGAACTTCCGGCATGTCGATGCTCGGCACCGGAGGAGGCTGTGCAGCCTTCTCGGCCTCTTCGTTGACCAGGGTGAAGACACAGTCGCCACGTTGGCGACCGTTCCACCGCACCTTGTGACCTACCGGAACGTGCCCGTGGTGGAGTGCGTCGTAAAAGGCGGCCCGCCACCGCCACCGCCCCCGGGTCCGAGGCGCGGGATCAGCAACCGTGATCATCCCTGATGCTGATTGCAGTCGGGAGACCAGTTCAGTTCCGCCGGCCGGGGCGAGCGCAGCTTGAGCGCTGTCACCCGCCAGCCGCTCCTTCTCCGCCTGGACCTGCCGGGGATGCTTGCCGTGCTTGAGGTAGTAGCGGCCGTCCGCAGTCACCACGGCGACGTGACCACTGCCGCGGCGGACCACAGGCCGGCCTCAGGTCGCTGTGCCTGCCGGAACAGCTCATCGAGCGAGACCCCGAGTACCTCGGCCAGTGCGCCCACGGTGAAGAAACTTGGCTGGATCGCACCCCCGCCCTCGACGCGTACCAGGGTCCCGGGCGCGATGCCGGCCTCTTTCGCCAGGTGCTCGGACGTCCATCCGCGCTCCTCGCGAAGGGCGCGTACCCGGGCGGCCAGCGCCTGCGCGGGAGAGAAGGGAGAAGAGGTTAAGGGGCGATGAGCCATGGACCGGAATCCTAGTGCGAAGGGGGCCGGCAGGCCCGGGATGGCGAGCGCCGCATCGATTTCCCGTACGAACGTTTCCAGGTCGTTCGCGTGCCGTGAGGTGATGAGCCTCCAGCTGGCGCACTAGATCGTGACGGTCGGCCTGAATTGTCCAGCCGCCACCTGCGTTGCGAATGTCGGCATGCAGCGATCGATAATAGGGAGATATGCCGCTTTCGCGCGAGGGGTTCTCTGACAGATGGCCGCGACGGGGCAGCCTCCTGCGGAGAGCGCGCGCACAATCTGGGCGGTGGGGGCTCATGACTGGTGTGGATGTGGATTGGGATACGGGGCGGCCACGGTCGTGGGGCGCTACGCTGCCATGTTCGACGAGGACGTGCTGATTACGGTAGGTGACGTCGATCTCCCTTCTGGTGGCCCAGTCGAGTCTTCCCCGTGGAACTTTGCCGCGTCGAACACTCACGGGTCTGCAGTGGAGCACGCCGTCCTTCGCCGGGCGTCGAGGTCAGGGCCTTCCCAGAAGCCGAAGGAGACGCCGTCCGGTCGGCGGCCAAGCCGGCACAGCCGTGGCCCATCGGGACGGGGACCCACTGCGAGAGTGGCAGGCACCCCGTTCTCGGGACTCGTGCCTCACTCCAACGCCGCTGACGGCTGTGTGTGTCGACGTGCTCATGGAGGGGATCGACGGAGTGGAATGCCTCGCCCCGCATGTGTGGAACCGCGGATCACGGGAAACGCGATGCTGCGGAGACGTGCGTCCACGCCGTTCGTTCACCGCGAGCGTGGGCGTTCGCGCCTCCGCCAGGTGCGGCGCAAGCTGGAAACAGTGGACCCGAGGAAGGAACAGTACTGATGGGTGAGACCCCGCAGGACCCGACGGCCAAGCATCCGCAGCCGGAGTTCGCTAAGCAGGACCAGGAGCCGCCGGGCTGGACCGGTCCGATGGACCCTCGTCCTGACCACGGCGAGGATTCCTACCGGGGGAGCGGGCTGCTGCAGAACCGTGCGGCGGTGGTGACCGGCGGTGACTCCGGTATCGGGCGGGCAGTCGCTCTGGCCTACGCACGCGAGGGTGCGGACGTGCTGTTCACGTACCTGCCCGAGGAGGCGGAGGATGCCAAGGAGACAGCCCGCCTCGTCGAGGAGGCGGGGCGCCGCGGTCTGGCCGTGCCGTGCGACATCCGGGAAGAGGAGCAGTGCCGTCGCCTCGTCGAGCGGGCCGTGGCGGAGTTCGGGCGCATCGATGTGCTGGTGAACAACGCGGCGTATCAGATGTCCCAGCCTGAGGGCATCGGGGACATCACCACGGAGCAGTTCGATCGGGTGGTGCGCACGAACCTCTACGGCATGTTCTGGCTGTGCAAGATGGCCGTGCCGCATATTCCTTCGGGCGGGTCGATCATCAACACCACGTCGGTGCAGGCGTACAAGCCGAGCCCGCACCTTCTCGACTACGCCATGACCAAGGGCGCCATCGTGACGTTCACACAGGGTCTCGCGCAGATGCTGGTCGAGGACGGCATCCGGGTCAACGCTGTTGCTCCGGGGCCGGTGTGGACGCCGCTGATCCCGGCGACGTTGCCGGACACCAAGGAGTTCGGCAAGCAGGCGCCGATGGGTCGGCCGGCTCAGCCCGCGGAGATGGCGCCCGCGTATGTGTTCCTGGCTTCGGAGCACGCGAGCTTCATCACCGCGGAGATCATGAACGCCACCGGAGGCACTCCGCTCCCTTGAGCCGGCTAGGGGAGCAGGGAATTGGGACAGTATGAGCACCGGTGCGAAGGAGGAGGCGGTGGCGTGAGTCCAGACGTCGAGCTACGGGTTGGGCGACGTAAGGTCAACGTCAAGCGGGCCGACAAGAAGTTGTTCCCGCAGGACGGCATCACAAAGGCCGATCTCGCCGAGCACTATCGGCGTGTGGCGCCACGGATGCTGCCAGAGCTGCGCGGCAGGCCCCTGATGCTCGAGCGGATGCCGGATGGCATCGACGGAGACCGCTTCTATCAGAAGGAGGTCTCCGGCTACTTCCCCGACTGGATTCGTCGTGCCACGGTCGACAAGGAAGACGGCGAAGTCACGCATGTGGTCTGTGACGACACCGCGACCTTGGTCTATCTTGCGGGCCAGGCGTGCATCACCCCGCACCGCTGGCTGAGCCGCGCTGACGAACCGCGTCGCCCCGACCGCCTGGTCTTCGACCTCGACCCGCCCGCTGACGACTTCGAACCAGTACGCCGAGCGGCGCACCGCCTGCACGAGTTGCTCGAGGAGCTGGACCTTCCCTCGGGCCTGATGACCACGGGCTCACGCGGGCTGCACGTCGTCGTACCGCTGAACCGGCGCGATGACGCCGACGACGTGCTGGCGCTCGCCCGCGCATCGGCCCGGACGCTGGTCTCCCGGTACGAGCAGGAGCTGACGACCGAGCCCCGCAAGGACGCGCGCAAGGGACGCCTGTATCTGGATGTCGCGCGCAACGGCTACGCCCAGACCGTGGTCGCGCCGTTCGGCGTCCGGTCAAGGCCGGGCGCGCCCGTGGCCGTGCCGCTGGACTGGGACGAACTGGACGACCCCGAACTGGACGACCCCGAACTGACCGCCCGCCGGTGGACGGTGACTGACCTCGGTGACCGCCTCGAGAAGGACCCATGGGAAGGGCTCGCGCGCCGCGGCCGCAGCGTGACTGCGGCGAACCGGCGCCTGCGAGGACTGGCACAGAGCGGGGGTGGTGCGAAGTGACGGGCAGCGGGTCGGGTCGGGGGCGTGCCGTCATGACCGTTCCACGCACGGGGCGGCGGTCAGTCCATGAGTAGGAGCGCGGTCATCGTCATCGACATGATCAATACGTACGAGCACCCCGACGCAGACTTGCTCCTTCCCGGGGTCCGCAAGGCCGTGCCCGCCATCGTCCGGCTGTTGGAGCGGGCCAGGGCCGCGGGCGTTCCAGTGATCTACGCCAACGACAACTTCGGCGAATGGCGCTCCCACCACGGAGAGATCGTCGAAACCGCACTCGCCGGTCAGCATGCCGAGCTGGTCGAGCCGCTTCGACCAGATGAGGAATCACTCTTCGTGGTCAAGGCCCGGCACTCGATCTTCTACGAGACGCCCCTGTCGTATCTCCTTTCCCAACTGGGCGTGCAAGAGGTAATCCTCTCCGGTCAGGTCACCGAGCAGTGCGTGCTGTACTCCGCACTTGATGCCCACATCAGGCACCTGGACGTGATCGTCGTCCAGGATGCTGTCGCGGCTATCCACGACGACCTGGCGAACGCGGCGCTCCAGATGATGGAGCGCAACATGGGCGCGGATCTCATGAACGTGGATCAGGTCAAGCTGTTAATGGCGGCGAGCAGCGATCGCCCGGCGCCATCAGGAGAAGGCTCCGCGCATCACTCCTGTCGGCGGCGCGGCGCTTGGCGGTGGCATCACGGACCCTGGTCGAGGACGAACCACTGCTGTCGCGTCAGCGTCGAGGACATACGTCAGCGAAGCCCTCGTACTGCGCAAGGCGACACATCGGGGTCGCGCCCCCTATGTCTTCACAACCTCCGGCTTCGACATCGTGGCCCTCACAGGACTGGGGCTCGATACGGTCCAGGCCGTCTACGCCGTGGAGGAACAATAGGTGGTGGACACCGTCATCAGAAGAAATCATCCGTGGGCCGGCTCCGTGTTCATCAGCTGCACCACGCTTCCCACCTACGACGCGCTTCCCCGCCTCGAAGAACGCCTCGGCAAACCCGAAACCCGTCGTCAGCGCGAACCAAGCCGCCGCCTGGGCGCTGCTCGGAGCGGTGGGCGAACGGGCGCACGGCCCTCGCCAGCTGCGCCTCGACCGAGCTACCTGATGTGAGCACCGCCCGGCCATGGACACGACTGGGAGCCGCAAAGCCTCCATGTACGGCGACGCGGACAGCACGAGAGTCGCGCGGGTGCGGTTACGCCAGGCTCTGCCTAGGGTTGATCGTGGTGCGAGCACGGGGCTTGTGGTGGCCCTCTTGCGCTTGTGGATCGACCGCTGGCACAGGCCGTGCATACGCATAACGTCGCCCTCACGGGAGACCCGCAGGAGACCAAGCGTCACTGCTACCGGAGGAAATTTGATGCGTGCACTCACCTGGCAGGGCAAGCGTGATGTCCGTGTGGAGACAGTCCCCGACCCTGTGCTCAAGGATCCGACCGACGTCATCGTGCGGGTGACGTCCACGGGTGTCTGTGGATCCGATCTGCATCTGTATGAGGTCCTGGGGCCCTACCTCGATCCCGGTGACATCCTGGGGCACGAACCGATGGGAATCGTCGAGGAGGTCGGCCGAGAGGTCACCGAACTGTCGGCGGGCGACCGTGTGGTGGTGCCGTTCAACGTCTCCTGCGGGCATTGCTTCATGTGTGACCGTGGACTGCATTCGCAATGCGAGACCACCCAGGTCAAGGAGCGCGGTACGGGTGCGGCGCTCTTCGGGTTCAGCAAGCTCTACGGCCAAGTGCCCGGGGGACAGGCAGAGTTCCTGCGGGTGCCGTTCGGCAACACCTTGCCCATCAAGGTGCCGGAAGGCCCAGCGGACGATCGTTTCGTTTTCCTCTCCGACGTCCTGCCCACCGCCTGGCAGGCCGTGGAGTACGCCGACATTCCGCCGGGAGGGACGGTGACCGTCCTGGGGCTCGGACCCATCGGGGCCATGGCCGCCCGGATAGCGCTGCACAGGGGCGCGAGCCTCGTCGTGGGGGTGGACCTGGTACCCGAGCGGCTGAGCCGCGCACACGCGGACGGCGTCAAGGCACTCGACCTGCGCCGGTACGGCAAGGATCTGGGCGACAAAGTCCGCGACCTGACCGACGGGCGCGGCACGGACGCCGTCATCGACGCCGTGGGAATGGAGGCGCACGGGGCGCCTCTGGCCAAGGCGGCGCAATGGGGCGTGGGGCTGTTGCCCGGTGCCGTGGCCGAGAAACTCATGGACCGCGTCGGCATCGACCGGCTCAACGCCCTCTACGCGGCGATCGACATCGTCCGGCGGGGGGGCACCGTCTCGGTGGTCGGCGTCTATGGCGGCGCGGTCGACCCCATGCCGCTGCTGACCATGTTCGACAAGCAGATCCAGCTCCGCATGGGGCAGGCCAATGTGAAGCACTGGGTGGATGACCTCCTGCCGCTACTCACCGACGAGGACCCGCTCGGCGTCGACGCCTTCGCCACCCACCACATGACGCTGGAAGACGGCCCCAAGGCGTACCAGATGTTCCAGGACAAGGAAGACGGAATGATCAAGACGCTGCTCAAGCCCTGAGTCCGGGTCGGCCCATCGGTTGGCCGCGGACACGCGGTCACCAGGGCGGTTCCGTCGGGATCCGCCCATCGGTTGGCCGCGGACACGCGGTCACCAGGGCGGTTCCGTCGGGATCCGCGGGCGGGCCCCCGCGCTGGGCTCCCGGCGACTCGCAGGAGGGTCTCGCCAGATGCCGTGCGCCGTCCTCAGCGGGAGTCCGTGTATCCGCCGGTGGCCGCGATGGTCTCGCCGATGGTGTAGCTGGAGTCCGCGTCGCCGGCGAGGTAGACGTAGGCTGGCGCGACCTCTTCGGGCTGGGCCACCCGCCCCAGGGCCGTCTGGGCGTGCAGGTCCGTCAGGTAGTCGTCGGTGAAGCGCAGACCGGCCAGATTGGGCGCGCTCCAAGTAGGTGCCAGAGCGACGACGTTGGCCCGTATGCCCTCCTTCACCAGGTGCGGGGCGATGGACTTGGTGAAGGCCAGGGCGGCCGCCTTGGACGCGGCGTAGTCCATCATCAAGTCGCTTCCCTCGGGCATCTTCCGAGGCCGTCGCGATGATCGAGTCACCTTGGGACATATGCGGGACGGCTGCCATCACTAGGTGGAAGTACGCGCGACATTCGTCTTGAGGCGGTGTCCGCGAGCGCGACCATGCCGACGAGCTACGTCGCGGTTGCGGCAGGGGTGGCTGTGCAGGCCACGCTCGGTTTCCTGGCTGGCCCAGATCTGCTGACCTTCGTGCTGGTGGCGGTCATCGCCCTGTCGATCGGGTGCTCACGGTGCTGGGGGTACAGGGGCCACAGGTGGCCACCGCAGCGTTTTTCGCGTTCTCCACCTACAGCAGCGCCACCGACAACATGACCCGCATCACGCAGCTGGGGCAGATCGTGCTGCCGGTCCTCATCGGCTGCGCCATCGGTACGGCGGTTCAACGTCACCATCGGTACGGCGGTCAACGTCACCATCGCCCCGCCGCTGCGCTACCGAAGCGCCGAGTACAGCGTCCGCATCCTGGCCCGAGCGCTCTACGACCTCACCGCCGACACACACCCCGTCCTACGCGGGGGCGCACCGGATCCGGCACCACCGCCCGGTGGCGCGAGCGCGCAGACCAGGGCCGGATTGCACACTGCCAAGGAAGGCATCCACTACCACCCTCGACGGCCGCTGAGGCGTCATCGTGGCATCTGAGTTTCGAGGGATACGAGACGGTGCTGAACGCCCTGGAACGTTCCCTGAGCCAGCTGGCTTCCCTGACACGAAGTCAAAGGGTTCTTGCCCATGAGACGACAGTGCACCGGCTTGTCGCCGCTGCGTTGACGGCGATCGGGCAACCACGCGTATCCCTGGGCCATCAATGCCAAGGTGCTGTCGACCACGTAGAGCCTCCGTCCGCTGTGAACTTGCCATGCACGGGGCGTTGAGATGTACACGTGTACGCGCATGGGCTGCGGATGGATCTTGCGAGCACAGCGGTCAGGCGCCGCGATGGTGGACGTCTTCCTGCGCGTCCTCGTTCGGGGACAGCGCATCAGACGCTTCGCCGTCATTGCTGCCCCGCTCCCCGTCGTCCGCCACGCTCGTCTCGGCCTCTTCCGCCTCGTGCAGAAGCTCGTCGCCGGCCGTGGCGGGGCGATCTTCGTCCTGTGCGGGCTCGTGCTTGGGATGGTGAGTGCTCATGGGTCTCCTTGATCACGTGGCGTCCACCGACCGGGGCGGCGGGCCCGGCCCCGGTCCCTGAGGGCGCTGCAGTTGTCGGTCAGCGGCCGAGGGCCTTGGCCAGTTGTTGTTTGTTCATGGACGACCGGCCGTCGATGTTGCGCTTCTTGGCCTCCGCGTACAGCTGATCCTTTGTCGGCCCTTGAGAGCCGGTGTGTGAGCGCTCGCCGCCGCGCTGCGAGGCGGATTTTTTGTCCCGCGTGGAAGTCTTGCTGGCCGTTTTCGACTCGCCGGAACGGGCTCGCTCCTTGTTCACGGTGCGCGCCGCGATCTCCTTCGCACGGCCCTCGGAGGTGCCGCGCTTCTCCGCGCCTTCCTTGATGTGCTCGTACTGGCGCTCACGCTTCTTGCTGGACCCCTGCGGCATGACGTACTCCTTCCAGACCGGGCGCGGTCCATCGGGCGGGCTGCCCGACGACCTTCCGCGTACCCTCCGGTGGGCCTCTCATCCAGGTTCCGGAGTGGTCCCATCTGACGCGGAGTCCTGGTAGGTGTGCGAGCAGACAGCGACCGAACGGATGAGTAAGGCACAGAGGGGGCTGAGGGCGCGCAGTGCGACGCGGGCGGCCATTGGCCGCTGGCGCGCCGTGCACTGCGTCGAAGGGACAGGCGAACGCCGAGGCTCAGAGCCCCCTGGGCGCGACAGGTTCACCCGGGACGTCGGTTTCGCCGTCGAGGGACAGCGCCCGATTGGGCCCGGCTCCAATGCAGGTGGACGCCGCCCAGCCCGCTCACGTAGGCGATGCATCGGCTGCCAGAGCAGGGCGCTACTACTGGGTCGGTTTGCGAGGCGCGAGCGGTTTGGTGGCGGGGCCCTGGAGGACCGATCCGTCCGTGGCGAAACGGGAGCCGTGACACGGGCACTCCCAGGCTGTCTCGGCCGCGTTGAAGGCGACCAGGCAGCCGAGGTGGGTGCAGCGGGCCGAGACGGCGTGCGCAGTACCGGACTCGTCACGGTAGACGGCGCAACGGCTGCCGTCGATCCGTACCACCGCTCCCGTACCCGGGGCGATCTCGGCGACCGAGTCGACGTGGGTGGTGGCGAGGCGGTCACCCACGAAATGACGTGCCACGTCGGCCTGTTGCTTCAGCAGCGCGGGGGCCTCGCGCACCGCGCTCCAGAGCCTTCGCGGGTCATACAGCCCCGCCCACACCGGCTCCTCATCGTGGATGAGTCGAGTGAGGAGCTGGCCGGCCAGCACCCCGCCACTCATACCCCACCCACCGAAGCCCGTGGCGACGTAGGTGTGCCGGGCGCCCGGGTGGTAGCGGCCGATCATCGGCACGGTGTCGCTGACGTCGTTGTCCTGGGCCGCCCAACGGTAGGCGGTGTCGCCCACGGGGAAGTGAGCGTGCATCCACGCGTCGAGGCGCGCGAAGCCGGCGGCCGGGTCGCCCTCACCCGGGGTGAAACTCTCACCGGTCACGATCAGCAGCCGCTGTCCGTCGTCGCCGTAGGGGGCGGTGCGTACGGACCGTTTGCCGTCGTCCTGCGTGAGGTACATGCCGGCCGGATCCTGGCCAGCGGCAAGGGGCGCGGCGACGACGAGCTCCCGGCGCGGAGAGAGACGGGCGAACAACAGGGCCCGGTCGAAGACGGGATAGTGGGTGGCGACGACGACGTCCCGCGCGGTCACCGTGTGCCCGGGCTCGGTAGTGACCCGGCACGGGGTCCCCTCGTGCAGGCCCGTCACCCGGCTCCGCTCATGGATCACCCCGCCGTGCGCCCGGAAGTCATCGGCCAGAGCGAGGAGATAGGCCCGGGGGTGGAACTGGGCCTGTCCCTCGACCTGCACCGCTCCCGCCACGTCGAAGGGCAGCCCGGTCTGTTCGACGTACCGGGCGTCCAGCCCCGCATCCTGGGCTGCGGATGCCTCTGCCTGCAGTGCGGAACGGTTCTCGGGCTGGGTGGTGTAGGTGAAGGCTGGGCGTCGCTCCCACGCGCAGTCAATGTCCAGCTCGTCGCGGACAGCGGAGATCCGTTCGACGGCACCTTGTTGTGAACGGGCGTACATGCGGGCGGCGTCGAGCCCACGGGTACGCAGGAGCCGGCCGTAGACCAGGCCGTGCAGGGCGGAGACCTTGGCGGTGGTGTGTCCGGTGACGCCGGCGGCGATGCGGTCGGCCTCCAAGACGACCACACGAAGCCCGGTGCGGACGAGTTCCCAGGCGGTGCTGAGCCCGGCGATGCCGCCTCCCACGACCACCACATCCGTCTCCGTGTCCGCAGGAAGCGGGGGGAGTGATGTCGGCGGGCTCGTGGCCATCCAGTACGACTCATCCTGGCCCGGAAGCGGCTGCGAGGCGGAGGTGCTGTGTGCGTCCATGCAGTGCGTGTTCCTCATTCCGTGGGAAAGATGCCGACAGCCACGGGCCCGGGGACCACATGGGTGTGCTTGTACGCCCGTGGAAGCATCCGAGGTTCGCCTCTCACGACGGCGGTGATGGACTCTTGCATGATGCGCTCCGTCATGCCCGGCGCAGCCTCGGGTTCGTCGTGGTCGTTTCTTCCGGTGGGTGGGGTGCGTTCCCAACACGCGGCGGATGGGTTCCAGCGGATCAGTCCGCGGTCTGCGAACGCGTCGAGCCAGTCGGTCATCGGCCACCATCCCCAGCAGCCAGCGGTGGAAGATGTCGGCGTTGCGCAGGATCGTTCTGCCGCGGCTGGTGGAGCTCTCCGCTGAGAGGCGACCGCCCTTCGCGTCCAGGTCTACGGCCCCGGTTGGCCTGCCTGACCAGCCGGGGCTTTGGTGCGCCCGGGCACGCCGCACGGAACAGCATTGTCTGCGGGGCTCCGGGCATCGCCCGCGATGCTCTTCGGGGGCCGGGGCCTGACAGATCATCGACGAACGGGGAAGATCAGGCGCTATGAGCACCGACATACCTGATCACCCGCCCATCTACAGCCGACTTGTGCAGGAGCGTGGCGACGTCCTGTCAGAGACACGGGACGCGGCCGAGGAAGTTCTGCGTCAGGCGCGCGAGGCTGTGGACTGGAGCCGTGCGCGACCCGTCCAGCCCCGGAGCGGGAAACCCGCACCTTTCTCCGCTTTCGGCTGATGGTCTCGCTTCGCTCTTCCGATGCCGACCGGGATCGCGTCACCCACGCACCGGCCCGCGCCCGCTTCACCGCCTGTCCTGTACCTCGCGGCAGTCGGCTCGGCAGTGGCCGGACCATTGCGCCGACGTCGTCCAGAAGGCGAGAGAGACCATGCCGGTTCGAACGGCACCACGGAATCGACTGTGTGCATGCAGCGCGTTCGTCAAGGCCGGTTCACTCGAAAGGCGCAGACACAGGAGGGGGGTGTCTCGCGGTGTGCACCTCGTCCTACCGTGCTGATCGAGCATGCCTCCTCGAGGAGGGTGGCAGGGGTCAAGAGGGAGAGGGGCGGGGGCGAGGTGGCCGAGGACGACATCGCATGGGGCCTTGAAGCAGCGTGCCGGAACGCTGATCCGGACGAGCTGTTTGTCGAGGGTGCAGAACAGAACCGGGCCAGCGCCCTGTGCCACCGGCCGGAAGTGGGGGGTGCAGACCGTGGCGAGGAGCGGGTGCAGGGTGCGGATGCCCCTGAACCGGCCCTGCCCGGCACCCTGTTTCGCCCGGCCGTAGACCCGCTTGGGGGTGGAGTCGACGTTGACGAATGCCACTTCACCCGCGCCCGGCAGCAGCGGGGTGTGCGCGGCCAGTGCGGCGAGGAACCTGCGGTGCACGGCATGGAGTTGAAGAGCGTGCCCGTGGGTGAACCCGCGCAGGAACGTGCCCAGCGTGGACGGGGCGCGAATACCGCCGAACAACGCTGGCATCGCCCCGTGGCGCAACATCGCCAGGTCGTCGATGCTGTCCGCACCCACGGCCATGCCCGCGACGATGCTGGTGACCTTGGCGTCCGCTGCCGCGCCCGCCCCGTTCTTCACCCCGGTCAGCTTCACCTTCTCCGTCACCAGCCGCGACAGCCCGCACCGCTCGGCCAGCCGCAGCACCGGGACCAGCCCGGCCTGCGCGATCAGATTCGGATCATCGAACGCAGCGGAGACCGCCGCCGGTGTATGGGAAACTTGCCTCGGAAGTGCCTTGCTGATTGTGCGTGCTGGAAGCCTCAAGAACTCCCATCATCGCAGGTCACAAGGCACTTCCTCGTTTCACGAGGAGTTATCCACAGACATCAAATCGGTGGATCGAGGCTAAATGGCATGGCCGCCCCGGAGCAGAGCACACCTGACGCAGTCGGGCGGGACAACGCCGAGAATATGGGTCCCGCTGCCCCTCTCTGCCGGACAGACCTTACCGGCTCCCACGCCGCTGACAGGAACCGCTCCGCCGAGGTCACCCGCACCAAGATGAGCAGCACTAACTTGAGCTCTTCGCCTCGGCGGAATTCATCTGCGGCCGTGTGCCGGATCCACTCGGGTAGTCCCGGGCAGACACATTGGCCGCGTAGGCACCAGTAGAGAGCGCTTGTCGGTGGGTTTCGAGATCGACGACGAGGTAGCTGCCTTGCGAGTAGTAAGAGCAGTCGTGTGGTTTGCGTCGGCTCGGCAGCAATAGGCGAAGCTGGTTAGGGCAGCCCGAGGGGTGCTGCTCGCATCGTCGCTCATACACCTCTTCCGGCACGTGCGCGGCAAGGGTGTTCGTGATGTCGATTCACAGCGGTCGGACGCCCGAGGGAACCTTCTGCAACCCCTTGTCATGCCGTCCCGTGCACACCGGCGCCCGACCCCTTGTCCAGGTCCGGGCGGGCGCACGTTTCTCCTAATCCAGTGCGTAAGCAGTTGGCCCGGGCCCGTGCCCCCGGCCCCTCTGCCCTGACCGGCGTTGTTCAGGAGCCTCGATTCTTGTGAACGAAGTCACCTGACCAGGCATGACGGGCCCAGGAGGTGAGGTTTAGGGGATCTGGGGAAGAAGGTCCGGCAGCCAATGGGAGGTTGTCGTGAATGGTGGAGATCTGGAGCTGGGCGAGCTGCTGGCCGCTGCGGAAGCGGCCCCGCCTGGTGAGTCCGTTGACGTGGTGGCGCACGACCTGCAGAAGCGGTTCGGTGCGGAGTGCGTGTCCTTCCTGTTCGTCGACCTCATCGGCGAGCGGCTGGTGCGGCTTGCCGCGGTCGGCGAAAGCGTCGAAGACGCGGACGCGCCGATCCAGTTGCAGGGCAGTGTCTATGACCGTGTCCTGCAGAGCCAGCGCCAGCATGTGGAACCCAGCGGGCAGGGCGGACAGCGCGTCATCACCCCGGTTAGCAACCGGGGCGATCGCATCGGCATCCTGGAGCTGACCTTGCAGGCGGGTGACGACACCGTGCTGCGGCAGGTCCGCGACGCGGCCCACGCACTGGCCTACATCATTGTCACGGACCGTCGCTTCACCGACCTGTACCACCTCGGCCGCCGCACCACCCAGACCAGCTTGGCCGCGGAGATCCAGCACCAACTGCTGCCCTCGGCACCCTGCTGCGAGGCCAACGAGTTCACCCTCGCCGCCGGGCTGATCCCCGCCGACGACATCGGCGGCGACACCTACGACTACACCCTGGACCGCGACAAACTACACCTGTCCATCACCGACGCCATGGGCCACGACACGAACTCCGCCCTGCTCGCCACTCTGCTGGTCGGAGCGCTGAGACAGTCCCGCCGAAGCGGCTGTGACGCCCTCAAACAGGCGAACCACGCCCACCAGGCCCTGCTGGGACACAGCCGTGGCCTCGCTACCGGGCAGTTGTTCTGCGTCGACCTTGAGACGGGCCTGTGCGAACTGGTCAACGCCGGCCATCCCCGCCCCCTCCTGCTGCGCGAGGGAACCGTCGAAGAGGTCGAGCTCGCCGTGAACCTGCCTTTCGGCGTAGCGGCCCCCAGCACCTATCGCCTGCAGAAACTCGAACTGCAGCCCGGAGACCGCTTGGCTCTGCTCACCGACGGCATGCAGGATCGCGGCGCGGCGGCCGTCGACCTGCCCTCAATCATCCTCGACACCCGCGCGCTGCACCCCCGAGAAGCCGTCCGAAGCCTTACCGCCGCGGTGCTCGACGCCTGCTACGGCAACCTCAAGGACGACGCCACCGTCCTGATCCTGGACTGGCACGGCAATCCGCGGCGAACGGCCCCAACAGCCCGGCCACGCACCGCTGAACCCGCGACTACCGCTCCTTCAGCGGGCACGACCGTAGTCGCTGGTTGTGCAGCAGACCCTCCGAACCCTGATGTGATGAGGAGATTGGGTGCGCATACTGCAGCGCTTGGGTGAGCATTTGAACAAGGCCCCTGAGCCAGTGCCCAGGTGTCACCCCGCCAGCAACAGCGAGGGACCAGTGGGTGCGCTCTAGCCTCTTGCGGCATGAAAAAATTCGGCCGCTAGTCACACTTTCCCCCACAGCCTGAGCACACCGACCAACCACATAGATTGCGACTCTCTTCTTGTCCGCACATCCGGCACGCCCACTGATCCCGTCACTGGGCGCCACAACTTCACCCACGCCCACGGATACTGCTCATGCGGGCACGTACCACAGTCCCCTGCAGGGGCGCCGCAGATGACGCCGATCCCTGCCCCCTTGACGGATCGGGAAATCGCCCTGATCCGTACGAGTCTGACGGTGGTGGCACCGCAGGCCACCGAGATGACCGTCTACTTCTACGCCATCCTCTTCGCCCGGTATCCCGAAGTGCGTGGATTGTTCCCCGAGAACATGGACGTACAGCGTGACCGGCTGCTGCGCGGACTGCTGCGCATCATCGATCTCGTCGACGACGTCGACAACCTCGTGCAATTCTGCTCTCGGCTCGGTCGGGATCACCGCAAGTTCGGTGCCCTGGATGCCCACTACCCGGCTGTGGGTGAATGCCTGGTCGCCTCGCTGGCACGCTACGCGGGGACCGCGTGGAATTCCGAGGTCGCCGCCGCTTGGACCCACGCCTACACCGTTGCCGCGCAGGTGATGACCGCGGCCGCGGCCGATGACACCCGCCTGCGCCCGGCTTCCTGGGAAGCTCAGATCATCCGTAACGAATATCGCGGGCACGGCATTGCGGAAATCACCGTCAAGCCCGACCTGCCCTACCGATATGTCGCCGGACAGTACGTAAGCATGGAAACCCCCTGGTACCCACGTACCTGGCGGCACTATTCCCCAGCCCACCCGCCGCGAGCGGACAACACCCTTACGTTCCATGTCCGGGCGGTCCACCAAGGTCAGGTCAGCAACGCGCTGGTCCAGCAGGCCGCCCCCGGGCACCGGGTGCGGCTCGGGCCGCCGCTGGGCGAAATGACCCTTGCGGCGGCGGGGGACCGCGATCTGCTGATGGTGGCCGGCGGGACCGGCCTCGCGCCGATCCGCGCTCTGCTGGAGGAAGCGGGTGCCTCTGGGATGGACCGCTACGTGGACCTGTTCGTCGGAGCACGCACCGCCGAGGAACTCTATGGTCTGGATGACATGCTGCGCTTGTCGCAACGTCACCACTGGCTGACCGTCCGGGCGGCCGTCTCCCACGAGAACATTCCCGGCCGGCAAGGCACACTCCCGCAGGTCTTGCGCGAGTTCGGTCCCTGGTACCGGCACGAGGCATTCGTGTGCGGTCCGCCCGACATGGTCACCACAGCCGTGCACACCCTCTTGCACCAAGGTGCCCCCCGGGCCCACATCCATCACGACCCGCTCGACACACCCGTTCTCACCGCCCCCCTCACACCGCACCAGACCGGTCAGGAGATCGACCAGCTGTGAGCCACATCGACGCCACCCCCTCACAGGGAGAGCGCCTTCTGCAGACCCACTTGGGCACCAGCGAGCGCGCCGACGCCTTCTACGACCGCCAGGTCCACCCGTACCTCACCGAGGCCATGCGCGACTTCATAGGTCGCCAGTCAATGGTCTTCCTCTCCACCGCTGACACCCGCGGCCACTGTGACGCCACCTTTCGCGCCGGCCCGCCCGGGTTCGTCTCAGTGCTGGACGACCGCACTCTGGGCTACCCCGAATACCGCGGGAACGGCGTCCTCGCCAGCGCCGGCAACATCACCGAAAACCCGCACATCGGCCTGCTTTTCATGGACTTCACCCGCGACCACATCGGACTGCACGTCAACGGCCACGCCCAGCTCGTCAGCGACCATGAACTACGCGCCGCCCACCCCTGGATACCCGCCGACTCCGCCCCAGGGCGCCAACCCGTGCTCTGGACGCTCGTCACCCTTCACGAGGCGTACGTCCACTGCTCCAAAAACATCCCTCACCTCGAGCCGGCCCCCCGCCCCTTGGGACTAGCGCGCACTCGCCCCAAAGATGCCGACTACTTCACCAACCCCCAGCCACACGGACGGCCATCAGCCGCGCGTTCAAGCGTTGAGGGCGCGCAACGTCTCCTCTAAAACGCCGTACGCCCCTTCGAGAGTCAGGGTTGTCTTCGTCCTCCAGGCCGGCCTCGACCCCCTGCGCGGCCAGATTCTTGGACCTCGGTGACCCGGCTTCCCTCGTCAGCGTGCGCTGCGAACGGGCCGTCGGGATCGTCCAGTATCGCGCGGACCAGACTGCTGCCCTGTCGGCCCGTGGCTCCGACGACCGCAGATCTTCTTGTCAGCCACGCCGGTCCATAGTTGCACGATCAAGTAAATGACTTGGGTCGCCTGCCGCTCGGGCGCGAGCCGTTCTGCTGTGAAATCGGCTCGGCGGCTCCCACCGGAGCATCGGGCAGATCGTAGGGACGGCGAGCCGAGCGCGGTCCGGGACCTGAAAGGGGTGGCCAACCTGAACTGTGTTCTGGCTACCGCCGAAAGGCCGCTCCAGCTCTTACGACAGCTGAGAGACACCACCATGAGCGAGAATCCTCGGATGCGCCGGTGGTCGCCCGGCGGCGCGCAAAGGCCGCCGACCGGTCCAGCCGTCCGCCCATCGCTCCCCAGAACCGATTCATGAAGGCCGTGGTGCTGAAGACGAGAACGTCCTTGCGGAGTCGGGCGACCTCGTCCTGCTCCTCCGGCGCGTAGCCCAGACTCTCGGGCTTCTCGGGTCGGTAATCGCTGTGCAACTGCTTATCAGCCTTCCAGCCGGGCAACAGCTCTACCGACCACGGCAGGCCGGCGGCGTAACGCTCCAGGGCGGCACGGGCCTACTGAAGGGCGATCTGAGCATGACGTAGATCCTGGGGAAAGGTAAACGTCGGCCTATGTCGGAGCGCCTTGCCCGCCGACGGGGCACTCGGAAGGTCCCTGCCGGCCAAGGGGGCAGAGCAGGCGGGCGGCCCTCCCTTTTAGGGATTCGTCGTGATGCTCCTTCGCGGTCGGCGTTGCGTGTGCCTCAGCGTTTCGGGGCCGCCGATTTGTTCTTCTTTCGGGCCTTGCTCTCGTCCGAATCGGCCTTCTTTGCCTGACCGGGTGGTTGGGGGAGGTTTTGGGTTGCCGTGTCACTTGCCGTTGGCATTCCTGGATTGTCCTTGTTCCTTGGTGCGGGTCGTGCTGAGTTGCCTGCGGATGCGTCGGGGCGCTTGTTGGCAGAGGCACTGTGGTCAGGGGACGACGCCGTTGGTGGGGCAGCGGGCGCCCTCTTGTTTCCTGTGTTGCCGGGTGTGTCCGTCGTGCCGCTGGGGGTACCGGTGGCCCTGGTTACGGTCCGGTCATTGTCTTGCGGTGCGGAAGTGCCGGTGACGCCGAGTGCGGTCACCACGACAGCGGTGAGTGCGACAGCCGTGCCGGCTACGACGGTGCGCTTCCGTGCGGGTGGGCTGGTGTTGTGCCTTTTGCCGAGACCGGGATTGGGGTGCGTATGGCCGCCCGTTTGTGATGACGGTCGTGTAGCGACGAGGCTCGTGGTGGGGGGCAATGGAACGGGGGGACGGGGGGCGGCTGTGTCGGCCACTGCGAGCAGTTCGCGGGCGCAGTCGCGGGCCGGTGGCCGGTCCTGCTCGTCCAGGGCCGTCATCTTGCGCAGCAGGCGGCTCAGTTGTTCGGGGAGCTCAGGAGGCAGGACGGGGGGACGGTGCAGTCGTGCGATCGCGGCCTCCAGAGGGACGCCGTCGTACTCGAGCGTTCCCGTGAGGCATTCGAGGAGTACCAGGCCGAGGGCGTAGATGTCGGCAGGCCGGCCGACGGTCTGGCCGAGGACCTGCTCGGGAGAAAGGTAGGCAGGCGTGCCGATGAGCGTGCCGGTGGCCGTGTGGCTGGTGGTGTCCAGAAGACGCGAGATGCCGAAGTCAGCCAGGGAGGGACGGTCGGCGTGGTCCAGAAGGATATTGGAGGGTTTCACGTCGCGGTGGACGATCCCGGCTTCGTGTGCGTGACCCAGAGCAAGAGCGACAGCGGCCCCCAGTGAGGCAGTGACCGCGGGTGTAAGCGGGCCCTGGGCTATGCGCTCCTTCAGCGTGATGCCTTCGATCAGTTGCATGACCAGGAAGGCGCGTCCGTCGTGCTGCCCGGCGTCGAAGGCGGCAACAAGTCCGGGGTGGTGGAGCCGGGCCAAGATCAGCGCTTCGCTGTCCAGTCCCTCCTTCCCGCCGATACACGCGTCGGGCCGGAAGATCTTGACCGCGACCGGTCGTCTCAGCCGCAGATCGAACCCGCGGTGCACGTCCGCGGCGCCGCCCGAGCCGAGGCGGCCATCCAGACGGTACCGGCCACTCAGCACCTCTGCTGAACCCCGGGAAGTTGGGGCTTGAGCGAAGTCGCGCAGCCTCATTTCTACTCCCTCTGCCTCGGAGGGCTCGCACCCTTGGCGAGTCCCTGACGACGCGCCTCCGCCACGGGTACCCGCCGGGAGCCGGAGTAGCCTCGCGCTTTCGCAGACACAGCCGCTCCCAGGAGTGACTGAACAGTCATACGCATGTCCCGGTGGTGCGGCTTGGAGCAGATGCAACGGCCGATGCAGGCCGCTTGCCTTGACAACAAGCTCGTGCGCCGTCCGTCCTTCCCGTTGTGCCCTGCCCTCGAGCCGGAGGGCCCAGCTATGCGCTCAGGGCCGTTTGGCTTCTGCCTTTAGTGTCAAACAGGCGGGAATTCCCAGGAAATAAGGAAGGTGCGTTTATTGAATGCACAATTGGGTTGGGTGGCGTGCGCATAAAAAACGCCACCAGTGGCGCATCGTGGGCTGCTGGTCATGATGGAAGTGATGGCGGAAGACCTGAGAAGTAGCTGTCAGGTGCATGCTATTCGAGGAGGAGTGTTGAGTGACGTCAGCGGTACGAACAGTGCGGACAGTGATACGGCCGCGGTGAAGCAGGCGGTCCAGGAGAAGGCCGGTGAGGGTGTCGGGCTGGTGGGTGACAAGGCCACCGATGTTGCAGGTGTGGCACAGGAGCGAGCGGGTGAGGTGGCGGGCGAGGCTTCGTCGCAGGTCCGGAATGTGGCGGGTGAGCTGCGTGACCAGCTTCAGGGTCAGGCGGAGACTCAGACGCGGCGCCTGGCAGGGAGCGTCCGCCAGTTCTCGGACGAGCTGGGCACCATGGGGGAGAGCGGTGAGCCAAGTTCACCGGCTACGAGGGCAGTGCGGCAGATAGCGGGTCGCGGCCAGGATATGGCGGCGAGGCTGGAGGATCGGGGTCCGCAAGGGCTCATCAGTGACCTCCAGGATTTCGCGCGCCGGCGTCCCGGCGTTTTCCTTGCGGGTGCCGCTCTTGCTGGTTTCGCGGCGGCTCGACTCGGCAAAGGTGTGAAGTCCGCGAGCAACGGCGCAGATGCAAACCAGGGTGGCCGCTCCGCGGGGGCAGCGGGCGACAATGACCGGTCCGCCGCTGTCGCGGATGGCTACACAAGCGGTGCGGGCACGTCGGCCGACCCCTTCGAGCGGGCGCAGCCTACGCCGTCCTATGGCGGGTCGATTTCGCCGCCAGGACCGCTTCCGGTCACGGACCCGTATCCGAACCCCGATCCGCGACAGCCGTAAGGGGGTGATCTCGTGGCCATCTTTACCCCGCACAAAGCCAACGCCTCACACAACGGCGCCCTGTCCGGTTCTCACCGGGCCCCGTCAACGGACCCGTCCATCGGGGAACTGGTGGGCGACATCAGTGACGACCTGACCCAGCTGGTTCGTGGGGAGATCGAACTGGCGAAGGCTGAGATCAAGCAGGAGGCAACCCGGGCGGGCAAGGCCGGCGGCATGCTCGCCGGCTCCGGATACGCCGGACACCTGGCGCTGTTGATGGGCAGCCTGGCCGCGATCTTCGGCTTGGCGCACGTGGTCGATCTCGCCTGGGCCGCACTCATCGTGACCGGGATCTGGGCAATGGTGGCCGGCGCCCTGTTCGTGATGGGCCGCAAACGGATGCGCGCGGTGCAGATGAAGCCGGAGAGGACCGCGGAAACGCTGAAGGAGGATGCCCGATGGGCACGCACCCGGACGAACTGAAGACCGACGTGGACGTTACCCGGGCGCGCCTGGCACATGACGTGGACCGCCTCGCCGACAGGGTGGCGCCGAAAAAGGTAGCCCGACGCAAGGCGCATGCCGCGCAGCACCGGCTGACTGGAGTGAAGGAGCGTGTGATGGGCTCGGCCGACCACTTGACGGGCGCACAGCCCGGGCAGAAGGCGCAGGATCTCGCCCAGAGCGCCGGTGATGTCGCCGGTCAGGCCCAAGACACCGTCCGCCACACCGCGGATCAGGTCGGCCAGTCCGTGAAGGAAGCTCCAGGCGAGGTAACCAAGCAGACACAAGGCAGCCCCCTGGCCGCTGGGATCATCGCGTTCGGCGCCGGCATGCTCGCCGCAGCCCTGCTCCCGGCGACGGAGGTAGAGGAGCGGATCGGTTCTCAGCTGCGCGAGCACTCCGACGAACTGCTCAAGCCCGCCAAGGAGACAGCGCAGGACGTTGCCCAGGAGTTGAAGGAGGGGATGCGCCAGCCGGCAACGGACGCCGTGGAATCGGTGAAGAGCACGGCGCAAGACGCCACCGAAGCCACCAAGGAGCAGGCTCAGACCTCCACCTTCGAGGCGGCGACCGGACTGCGCGATGTGGGCAAGGATGCCGCCCACCAAGCCCGCGACCAAACGAGCCAGGGCTGATTCCGCGGGCGGCGGGCCACCCAGACATCTGGGATCAGGCCGGCCCCCTGCCGGCCCCCTACTGGGCGGAGCCCCGTAATGCACCGCTTCGGACAGGGGTACAAGTCATGCATCAGTCCGGCAAACCTCCCGAGTCACCGACGCAGGTCAGCAAGAGCTCTTGGGCGCAGGTGCTCAAACGCACGGCCAAGGAGTTCAAGCGGGACGAGCTCACCGACAGGGCGGCCGGGCTGACGTATTACGGCATCCTGGCCCTGTTTCCCGCCCTGCTGGTGCTGGTGGCCCTGCTTGGCATCGCAGGCGACTCCGCCACCAAAACGGTGCTTGAGAACATCCAGAAGCTCGCGCCGGGCTCGGCACGCGACGTGATCACCAACGCGGTCACGCAACTGCAGGCCAGCGGAGGGACCAGCACGGCGCTGGCCATCGTCGGCCTGCTCGGCGCCCTGTGGTCAGCCTCCGGATACATCGCCGCGTTCATCCGCGCGTCCAACGTCGTCTACGACGTACCAGAGGGCCGCCCCCCGTGGAAGATCCTCCCCGTGCGCGTGGGCCTGACGCTCGTACTGATGATCCTGGCCTGCGTCAGCGCGCCGATCGTCGTGCTCTCGCGGGGCCTGGCTCGCCAGATCGGCACGGCGTTGGGAGTGGGGGACACGGCCATGACCGTCTGGTCCATCGCCAAGTGGCCCGTCCTCGTGGTGCTGGTGGCCATCATGCTGGCGATCCTGTACTGGGCCGCACCGAACGCCAAGGGCCGCGGCTTCAAGTTCATCTCCCTGGGCAGCCTGTTGGCCTTGCTGATCTGGATGGTCGCCTCGGCCGGCTTCGCCGTCTACGTCGCGAACTTCGGCTCCTACAACAAGACATAAGGGGCCCTCGCCGGCGTCATCATCTCCCTCGTCTGGCTGTGGATCACGAACCTGGCAGCCCTGCTGGGCCTCGAGTTCGACGCGGAGATGGCACGCGAACGAGCCATCGTCAGCGGCCACCCAAGCGACAAGGAACCCTACGCCGAGCCACGAGACACAAAGAAGTGGACCGAAGAAGACCACCGCTCCGCGGGGCACACCGACCCCTCCGCAGAGCGCGGTGAGGGGGACGAGCGGCCGCAGCGTGACTGAGCGGGGCCACGCGAGAGCGGTGGGGCATTTCAGCGAGAAGCACCCGATGCCCGGTCAAGGACTGGGGAGTTGTGACTTTGTGGCGCAAGTCAGACTGCGTCCGCATTCTCTGGTGCGAGGGTGAGGAGCAGTTGGCGGATCGAGATGAGGAGGCCACCGCTGACCGCGATTGCCGAAGTGTCGTTCTGGCTGTGCACCTTGCCCAACAACTGCTTGTAGCGTTTCCAGGATGCAGCCGCCCGCTCTTGCTGCCTGGTCCTGCCCTCGTGGTGCTGCGTGAGAGTCTCGGCCTGGCCCGCGCATAGGCCGGAAAGGTCGTGGGCCAGAGCTGCGTAGTCGTGTGTGAATGTGTCGGTAGGGGAGGAAAGCGCATGCGACCGAGCTGCGGTGCCGGCCAGAGTGTGTGTGAGCGCGGTCAGGTGGTGGACGACTTCCTCCCACTGTCGGTCCAGCTGCGGTGGGGGGGGGTGCGGTGACCGCGCCGCATACGCCGCCCCGGATTGAGGCGCGTGCTCTCCGTGGCCCGTTGCCGGGCTTGAGCGACAGCCTGGACACCGCGGTGGAGTCTGCGCGCCTGGTCCTCCCACGCGCCGGCCTGAGCTGAGCCCCATGGCCGCTTGAGGCCGTCGCCGATTGCCTGCAGGAGTTCGCCGCATTCCACGGCCAGGGCGTGGAGATTGGCCCGTACGCCGTCGAAGCGTACGGGCGGCAGGACGAAGGCGTTGATGGACAGGCCGATCAGTGCTCCGATCGGCGTCTCCAGGAGACGATGGCCGACCTGCCACGGTTGGTAGGCGCCGTAGGCGATCATGAACAGAGCGGTCGTTGCCCCATAGATGCCGTGCGCGCCAAGTCTTCGGTAGCCCGCTATGAGCATCAAAGGAGGAAGTGACATGGCCATGGCCGGCAACGTGCTGCCACGCGTGAGAAACATCGCCACCGAGGCCAAGACCGCGCCGACGGAGATGATGCCCAGCTGCCGCGCGCCGGCACGTAACGACCTGTAGACCGTCGAATCGACGAGGACCAGCGCGGTCCACGGAGCCATCAGAGCCATGGGGCTCTCGATCCAGAACGCTGCCAGTGCCCAGGCAAGCATCGCCGCCCCGGCTGCCTTGAGCGCCTGAACGGCGGCGGCACGCTCTGGTCCGGAATAGCGCAGAGCCCGGCTCGCACTCCTTCGCACGGCTGCCACCTCGTACCCCGACTGCCGCCGGACGGCTCTCATCATGCGCACCGCTGGGACCCTCCACGTCAGCAACAGGCGTCCTCGCCTCTCAGCCGACCGGGTTACCCAGCCCATGATCTTCATGCTTCCCATGCAATGGACGGCAACCAGCCTCTCACCCACGAACTGGCCAGTGACGTCGAGCAGGCGTTATCCCCACCACCCCGCGCTGTGCCCTTCGTGACCAGCGCATCTCTGCGACCCTGCCCTCAACGGGGGTGCTCCGTGGCCTCCGGCTGGGCGCCGAAGCTCAGCCAGGGTCCCTCGCGGCATCGGGGGAGGACATCGGAGGTGTACCTGAATTCCTTCATGAGCCGCGTCGCCTCAACGAGCAGGATGCCGTATGTGGTGGAGGGGTCGGTAGCTACACTCATGGCCTTCGTCGAAGCGGGCATTTATCTCTCCGGCCCTGACAACCGCTCACTGAAAGCCGGAAGGTCTCGCCGACTACTACCTTAGTGGTCGGCTCCGGAAGTCCTTCGGGGGTTGATCAGGCTGCCAGGGCGACGGAGGATTCTTCTTGTCGGTCGGTGGGTGTGTGTCGGTCGAGCCGGGCCAGCAGATCGTCCAGGTCGGAGGTGGTGAACTTCCACTGGAACGGCTGTGCCGTGGCGTTGTAGCGGTCTTCGAACGCTCGGAGCCGGTCCCGGACCTGGGTCAGGTCCGTGAAGTCGTTGGGTTGGACGGCCTTGCGCTGGACTATCGAGAAGAAGATCTCGATCTGGTTTGTCCAGGAGGCGTGTACGGGGGTGTGGACCATGACCGCATTCGGAAACGCCTTGGTCAGACGGCCGATGGCCTTCTTCCCCCGGTGGGAGGAGCCGTTGTCGACGATCCAGAAGACGCGTCTGGCGCTCGCGTAGGGCTCGGTGGTCATGACCTGGGTGACCAGGTTCATGAAGGGGACGATTCCGGTCTTCGGCTCGCAGCGGCCGAAGACTTTCGCGCGGTGGACGTCGTAGGCGGCCAGGTAGGCCAGGGCGCCGCCGCGACCGTACTCGTGGTTGACGCGCATCGCCCGGGCCCGGCCCGGGGCCAGGGTCGGATGGCAGCGGCAGCGGGCCTGGACGGAGGTCTTCTCGTCGCTGGAGACGACGTACTCGTCCTCGCCCAGCGGGACACTGTCGAACGTACGGGCGTACAGGTCCAGGACACGCTGGGCCTTGGCACGGAACTCCGGGTCACGGATGAAGATCCAGGACCGGTACTGCCAGGGCTTGAGCGCGTCCTCGCGCAGCCAGCGGCGCACCGTGGACGCGGACACGGTGTTCGTAATCCCGCGCGCGGTCAGCTCGGCGGCCAGCTCAGGGCAGGACCAGCGCGACAGCGGTACGCCGGTCTCGGCGGGTAACTGGCAGGCCAGTGCCTTGGCCTCGGCGACCTGCACAGGAGTGAAACGGGCGGGGCGCCCGGAGCGCTTGCGGTCGGCCAGGGCCGGCAGCCCGCCGTGGGCGAACCGGCCGCGCCAGGTCCGGACCGTGTCCACGTGCAGGTGGGTTTCGGCGGCGATCCTGGCATTACCCCGGCCACGTGCCGCCAGGAGGACGACTGCGGCACGCTGCCGGGCTTGGTGTGGAGTCTTGTGACCGTAAGCCATCTTCTTCAGTCGGTGGCGCTCGGCGGCGGTCAGCACCACTGCCACGGCAGCGCGTATGGACAATTACCTGTCCCCCTGGATCCTGCGGCAGGCTGATAAGCGTGAGCGATTTCGTTGAAGGTCCGTCGGCACCGGACGGCGGCCGGTTGCCTACGCTCATGTCACCGAGGTGCGGGGGCGCTCAGACGGCAGACCGGACCTTGATCGCGTGGCTGAGGGCGGTCTGCTCTTCGTCGGGAAGGCGATGCTCGGCATGGAGCATGCGTAGGGCGGTGGTGATGCTCTCCTCGTCCTCAGGTGTGCCGAGGCTGCCCATGTACGGAGGCAACAGCAGGCTCAGGGCTTCGAGGTCCGTGCGTGCGCAGAGCTTGGCGAGGAGTTCACCGACCGGGCCTTCGTGCTGCTGTGGCGCGGATCGGGCGGTGGCACGCAGTCCTGCGGCGATGCGGTAGCGGAGCCATTGCTGGTGGGGTCCGGCTGGGACGTCGTCGATGTGCTTGGCCGCGGCCTCGACGTGTTCGCGGGCCTGCTCGATGTGGCCCAGGTCCCGGTGGGCTCGGGCCATGTTGCCGTGCAGTGAGGCGTAGAAGCCGCGGACACGGTCGTCGCCGACCTTGTCGGCCCGGGTCAGGCACTCCTGGTTCCAGTGCAGGGTCTCCTGCGGGGTCGGCTGGTGCCGGGCGAGGTAGTGCGCGGCGATGCAGGCGTCGTAGTCGTCCTCGGCCGCTTCCCACGCTTGAAGGAACAGGTCCCGTGCTCGGTCATCTCGGCCTTCGGCCTCGGCCTGCATACCCTGCACGCATAGCTGCACGACGATGTTCTCGGGGTCGGTCACGGCTCTCCTGAGGTGATGGGGGTGCGGCGGTGAGGAAGAGTCAGCTGGAGGTGTTGAGGGCGACGGGCATGATCAGCGTGGTGAAGCTGCCCTGGTCTGCGGAACGCACGACGACAGGCCGATCTACGGCGGAGATTTCCAGTAGAACGTCGGGCCCGACACTGGCTTCCAGAGCGGGAGCCAGGACGGCAGGGTCGAAACCGATCCGCTGGGGCAGGGCTTCATGGCAGACCGCAGGCAGGGTGATGGCGTTGGAGTGATCGGCGAGAGCGACGACCAGCTCGTCGCCGGCGAAGCTCAGAGCGATGTGTGTAGCGTCTCCGTGGCTGTCGACCGCGTCACGAAGGGCCAGGCGATCCACGATCACGCGGTATTCGGATGGGGCCAGAGCCGAGAGCATCTCGCGGTAGGCAGGGAACAGGGCGTCGGTCGTCACCAGGACACGGGACTCTGACGTACTGCGTGCTCGGGCCCCGTCCGGCCCGACCTGGATAGTGACCTGGCGGACTCGCGCGGACCATTGCCCGAACTCGATCAGGTCAGCCGCGTGCACTAACAGGCGGCAAGGCCCGCCGTCGAGAGCCTCCGGCCTCAGGACGCGCATCGACAGGCGATAGCGATCGGTAGCCACCAGACGGACCTCGCCGTCCTCGATCTCGATGAGGACGCAACCCAGCGCAGGGTGTTCCACGTCGGAGGATGCAGCTGGCACCACCTGGCGTACTGCACTGGCCAACTCCACGCCGCCGATTCGCGCTTCCGTCGTACTGTCGGCAGTCGAGAGGGAACGCAGAGCCACCGCGATGGCGGCCTTGGCGGTCTGAGTCTGGTCCCGCATCCTCTCCAGGTGCCGCTCCAGCACTTCTCGGCCCTCATGCTCGGGCCCGTCGAGTACCACGGTGACCTCGGCCAGCGGCAGCCCCGCCTCTCGCAGACTGCGCAGGAGAGCGGCACGGGCCTCCTGAGCAGGGCTGTAGAAGCGATATCCGGTTGTCCCGTCAACCCGCGCCGGCCGCAAAACGCGGCAGTCGTCGTAGAAACGCAGGGCGCTCGGAGCGAGACCCACTCGCCGCGCGAAGGCGCTGATACTCAGTTCCGTGGTGCCGTCCATGAACCCGATTGTTGACGTTCATCCAACTTGAAGGTCAACTCGCCCTTCGGCCGCGTTTCACGCCACCATCTGGCACGGGAGCGTCCTCAGCGTCAACCCCCGAAGGACTTCCGAACTCGACCACTTAGCCACCCATCCCGTGGTGTGGGTGACGTGGCACGATGCGGCAGCATACGCCACCTGGGCTGGCAAGTCCCTCCCCACCGCCCGGCAGTGGGAGAAGGCGGCTCGTGGGCCGCGCGGACGCATCTACCCCTGGGGCAACGAACCGACGGCAGCGAAGGCGAACACGGCCGAGGCTGGCATCGACACGACCACCTCCGTCTCCCGCTACCAGTCCGGCGCCAGCCCGTTCGGCATCTTCGACATGTGCGGCAACGTCTGGGAATGGTGCTCCACCGAGGAAGAGCTTGGCAGCGGGCGATACCACCTGAAGGGCTCCGCGTTCACGTCTTCGGTCGAACGGGCAGCGCCGTCCCTGCTGAACGCCGCCGCTGCGTCGATAAGGGACAACGACACAGGATTTCGCTGCGCCGCTGGTTTGTAGAACGTGGCCAGCCTGCCCGCTGCCTATGACAGGGACCCTCATGCTTGCTCCTGTCGGGTCTGCCCCCTGCCAAGGGGCAGTGAGGTGGCACATCCCAGGTTGATCAGGCCGTCGACAAGCGCTTGCTGCGGAACCCGAAGCAAATCGCCACGCTCCTTGGCGGTTCGCCGATGGCAGACACATTGATCCCGGAAGGGACTGGAATCGTGCGGCGCAGCAAGCGAACCTAGATCAGCTCGCGGAGGAGTGTGCGTGAGCGGCGGAACATAGCACGGGATCGCCGGTTACCCAAACCGGCGATTTTCCGGAGCATTGGAGAAGTTCGGTCGCCGTGCGATTTGTACCTCACAGAGAGACCACCGATGCCTGCCCGATCTGCGCTTACTCACACCACCTCCTCTGGCGCCGTAGCGACGGCATTCCTGACCGTGAAGGACGCCGCCGAGTACCTCGGGCTCTCGCCCCACACGCTCTATGTGTGGCGCCACCGTCGGCAGGGACCCCCGAGTTTCCGTATGGGCCCGCGAGGCCGCGTCATGTACCGACTGGAAGCCCTCGATGTCTGGGTCCGTGAGCAGGAGCGGGCCGACTCACGCTCCAACGCGGCCCTCGACCCGCTGAACGCTCCTCGTCAGGACCGGTCCCTCCGCCTCGCCGGCGCCTGAGACCCAAGAGCCGTAGACCGCCGTCCCCCCGCTACACCGAGGAGATTCTCCTGGCCGGCTACATAGAAGACCGATGGCTCAAGAAGCGCCCCAGCCCGAAGACCGGTAAGCGCGAACGCACGGCCATGTACGGCAAATGCACCCGCTACCGCGTCAAGGGCATCCCCGGCGTCAAGGACCGCTCGTTCGACGCACTCCAGGACGCCAAGACCTGGCTCGCCCAGGCCCAGACCGACGCACGGCGTGGCGAGTTCGTCGATCCGCGCGACGGGGCCATCTCCCTCAAGGACTACATCGAGACGCACTGGTGGCCCACCCAGAGCGGAGACCCGTCCACCATCGAGCGTATCGAGCAGCGTGTGCGCCGGCACATCCTTCCGCATCTCGGTGCCCAGCCGCTGAATGGCATAGAGCGAGGCGCTGCGCAACTGGAAGAAGCGGTTGGAGAAGGACCTTGGTCCAACCTCGATCCGCCTTGTCTGGGCAACGCTGTCCAGCGTCCTCCAGGCTGCCGTTGAGGATCGCCGCCTTGCACGCAACCCGTGCCGTTCCAGCACGGTCGGTCCGCCGGCTGCCGCACCCGGCAGGGTCGAGGCGTGGCCGCCCGAACGCGTGCTGGCCGTGCGTGCCGCGATGCCGGAACGGTATCGGGTCCTCGTCGAGATTGGAGCGGGCCTTGGCCTCCGACAAGGAGAGGCGCTCGGGCTGAGCGCGGAGGACATCGACTTCGCCAAGGAAGTCGTCCATGTCCGGCGCCAGGTCAAGATGGTGCGGACAAAGCTGTGCTTCGCGCTTCCCAAGGGCCGAAAGGTCCGAGACGTGCCGTGCCCAAGAGCGTGGCCCTGACCATCCAGCGGCACATGGAACTCTTCGCCCCAGTACCGGTCACTCTGCCCTGGGATGACCCGACTCCCCCTGAGACGCCTGTGGAAGCCAAACACCGGCGGCCGAGGACGTACAACCTCTTGGCGACGGGACGCGAGAGGAAGGCGATCAACCGGAACTTCTTCAACTCCTACGTCTGGAAGCCAGCCCTGGCCGGAGCGGGCGTGATCGCACAGCTGCAAGAAGGCAACCGGAGTGGGTCCCGAGTTTGGGAGCCATCCCGGGAGCACGGCTTCCACGCCCTGCGCCACTTCTACGCCTCCGAGGAACTGGAGGCTGGCGAATCGGTCGTCTCCCTGGCACGCTGGCTGGCGCACTCCGACCCCGGGTTCACGCTGCGGAAGTACTCCCACTTCCTGCCCCGAGCCGGTGCCCGGGGCAGCGCCGCCATCGACGCGATCTTCGTGTAGCCGCGGCCGGTCGGCAGAGCCCGTGAAGCGTGGCCCGTAGCCCGCTGCGGGCCCAAAGTCCCAGAGAAGTCCCAGAGGTGCCGCCGCACCCCATCCTGACCGGCTAAGCAGCAGGTCAGGATGGGGTGCGGCGGCACTCGTGTATCAAATGTCCCGGAAGAAACCAGCCAGCGAGGTGGCCTGCGACGATGAGAGGGATTCGGTCGCTGACCTGGGGGAATGGTCTTTCAGTTGTTTCATGCTCGTGCCAGTTGATGGAACCGAAAGTCCCAGAAAAGTCCCAGATCGCTCCCACGGCTGACGGAGGCTCTTTCGGCTTCACTCGACGTGGGGCAGCGTGGCGGGCCGGGGCCGGGGCTGTGGGCGGAGGTCGGCCTTTGTTCCTCCGCCGCGATGGGCAGCTCACCTCCGCTAGCGCGGAGAAGCACGTCTGCTGGCCTACCTGGGCGCGTCGGTTCAACTTCGCCGTCTCACATCCGAAGGCGCGCAGGTTCCAATCTGTTGCTCACATGCCTGTGCGATAGCCGCGTGCCACCGGCGCCGCCGCTCGGCTTAGAGGAGTTCCTGCTCCCGGGCGGGGGAAGGCTGGCTGGTCAGGGCTGGAGTGGGGTGTTTTAGCTGTAGTCAGAGTTGCGGCACTTGGGTGGGGTCGGGGCTGATGCGTTCGCCGCGTGCATTGAAGACGAGCAGGTTGCGTACGTCGATGAGGAGGGGGATGTGCTGGCCTCTTCGATGACGGGCGCCCGGTTCATCGCGGATGACGAGTTCTCCGATGCCCTTGCGGGTAGGGGACTGCGCCGGAGGCTCTGTGGCGCCGGGGAGCGCGGGGTGGCGGCCGAAGACGCTGATTCGGCGGCGGAGTTGCCGCAGGACGTCGGCGGCGCTTGTGCGGGCCTGGTGGTGGGGTATGTGGTCGGAGAGCTGGGCAGGTACGTCGGCCTGCTGTCCGCCGAGTGAGAGGTGGAGCAGCGCTTCGTGGCCCTGGAACTCGGTGTGCTCGACGACCCCGGTCATGGCTCGTTCGGAGGCGGTGGCGTGTGTCTTGTCGGCTATGCGGATGGCTTCGGGACGCAGTCCGATGAGGAGCGGCTGTCCCTGGACGACGCGGAGCATCTGGTGGTCATGCGTGAGCGGGTAGGAGAGGGTGATTTTTTGGGCCCCCAAGTTGAGCGCCATGACGCCGTCGACGGGGGCGTACACCGTGCCGTGCAGCAGGTTGATCCTCGGTGTGCCGACGAACGAGGCGACGAAGGCGTTGGCGGGCAGTGCGTAGAGGGTGCGGGGGGTGTCGACCTGTTGAAGGACTCCGTCGCGCATGACTGCCACCCGGTCGCCGAGCGCCATGGCTTCGGCCTGGTCGTGGGTGACGTAGATGGTCGTCGCACCGGTGCTGCGGGTGACCGCGAGCATTTCGGTGCGCAGGCGGGCACGTAGCCGGGCGTCGAGGCTGGAGAGCGGCTCGTCCATCAGGAAGACCGAGGGGCGCCGGACTACTGCGCGGCCCATGGCGACGCGCTGGCGCTCTCCGCCGGAGAGCCGGCCGGGGATCTGGTTCAGGAGGTGGTCGATGCCCAGGGTCTGGGCGACGGACTGCACGTGTGCCCTCACCTGGTCGGGGTCCTTTTTCTGGACCGCGAGGGGAAAGCCGATGTTCTGCGCTGTGGTCATGTTGGGGTAGAGCGCGAAGCTATGGAAGATCATCGCGATGTCTCGTTCGCTCGGCTGGAGATCGTTGGCGATCCTTCCGCCGAGGTGCAGCTCGCCCCCGCTGATGGTTTCCAGGCCGGCGATCATGCGCAGCAGGGTGGACTTGCCGCATCCGGAGGGGCCGAGCAGTACGAGGAACTCCCCGTCCTGGACGGTCAGGGAGAGCTGGTGCACGGCCCTCTGTCCGTTGGGGTAGGTCTTGGCGAGGTTGTGCAGGGTGATGGTGCTGCCCACGGGTGCTCCTGGTGCGAGTCGCGCTTGGCGGGAGAAGAGAGGGCCGGTCAGGGGGTGAGTTCGTCGGCGGCGATGTGGAGGCTGGCGGCGACCAGGACGATGTTCTTGATGACGTACTGGCCTTCGAGGGTGGGAACAGCCGCGGTGTGCCAGGCGGCGTCCGGCAGTACGAGCAGCGAGAGAAAGACTCCGGCCATGTGGAGGAAGAATGCTGCCAGGGCCCAGCGGAGCAGGAAACCGGTCAGGAGCGCGAGCCCGATGCCCGTCTCCAGAACCGCGAGCAGGAGCAGGCAGAGCGGGTCGGGGATGAACCCCATGGTCAATTCGGTCATGGCGCTGATGGCGAAGTCCTCGGCCGCGCTCGCGCCGGGGAAGAACTTCAGGGCGCCGAACCAGCAGAAGACCAGTCCGATGCAGACGCGCAGCACGAGGGTGCTGATCCGCGTGTAGCGGTGGGCGTGGCCCGCTGCACGGCTTCCCAGGGTCTGCCGCAGGCCCAGCGCCGGGGCGGGTGCCCGGTCGTCGAGGGCAGGGCTTTCGGCGGGGTGACGGTGGTGGGAGGTGCTGGTCATCGACAATCTCCTCCGCTGGAGACGATCACGGGTGCTGGCTGCTGGGCTCGTGACTGCGGTGGTTGTCCGCCGGCCCGGCCCCTGCTTCTTCGTACGGGGAAGGGCCCCGCGGAGGGCAGTGCCTCCTGCGGGGCCCCGGTCAGCCGGCTGTCAGCTGAAGTTGACGTCGCTGCACAGGAAGTACTTCTGGTCCATGTGCGATGCCTTCCAGACGGTCACCACGACGTGGCGTCCGCTGTAGCCGGAGGTGCTGACATCCGTGACGTAGTGCGGCTGGTAGGGGTACCTGCCGGTCCTTTTCACCAGCTCGAGGTCGTCCCACCCGATCAGCTGGTACTCCGGGTTGAAGCCCTGCTTGGTGACGTAGACCTCGAGCCAGTCCGCACCGTGTCGTGCCTCGTCGTAGAGGTCGATGGTGAAGTCGGAGCCGATGTTGGTCATCTTCCACGGTCCGGGGCGGTCGAGGGGACGGTAGTTCGTCTCGCCCTGGCCGCCGGCGCTGCAGATCTGGCCGTTGGGGATGACCTGCTTGTAGTTGTCGCCGGTGTTGTTGGCGTAGACGGCCTTCCACGCGCCGATGGCGTTCGCGTTCTCGTGGTAGGTCCGGTAGCACATGGGGTCCTGGGACTCGTTGGGCTCGGTGTATCCCCAGCGCTGCAGGCAGCCGTAGTTGCGGGTCTCGGGGGTGATGACGGTGCCGTGTGCGGAGGCCGTCGGTGCCTGGATGACGCCCAGGAGTGCGGTGGCCAGTAAGGCCGAGCTCAGCGCGACGACGCGGGAGAGCGTTGCGGGTATGCGGTTCATGGTGCTCTTCCTCTGTGTGTGTGGAGATCACAGGTCGATCCCGACCAGTGATTTAGGTGCACATGACAGCTTGTGATGCGGTCAGGCGTTGCTCAGGTGGGTGCTCACCTCCTCTCGCCGGCGCGCGAGCCGGTTCAGCAGGGCGGCCAGGGACCACTGGCCGGGGCCGAGGGCGGCGATGAGCAGGAAGGCCCAGCAGAACAGCGCGGCGCTCTCGCCGCCGTTCTCGATGGGGAGCAGCCCGTCGCCCTGGTGGTTGACGAAGTAGGCGTAGGCCATGGATCCGGAGCACAGAAGTGCTGCCGTGCGCGTGCTCAGTCCGATCAGTACGAGTACTCCGCCGGTCAGCTGGATCACCGCGGCCCACCAGCTGGGCCACTCCCCGGTGCTGGGCATCTCGCCGTGCGGGCCGCCCAGGACGTTGAAGAGGGTGGCGACTCCGTGGCAGGCGAAGAGCAGGCCGGTCACCATGCGGAAGAGGCTCAGGATGGGCTGTTCGAACCTGGCTGCTGGCATGTGCCGCATGCCTTTCTGCGCGGGAGGAGGGGTTGGGGTGCTGCTGGGCCCGGTCGCGGGTGGCCCGCTGCGGTGGTGGCCACCCGCGATCAGGTGGCTAGGAGGTGAGGCTGAACTTCTGGCTGGCCCAGGTGCTGCAGTCCCACAGGTGGAGGCGGGCACCGTTGGCAGTGCTCTGGCCCTCGACATCGAGGCAGCGGCCGGACTTGAGGTTCTTCAGGGTGCCGTTGGACTGGAAGGCCCACTTCTGGCTGTCCCAGCCGCCGCAGTCCCACAGGTGCGCCTTGGTGCCGTTGGCGGTGGCGCCGCCCTCGACGTCCAGGCACTTGCCGCCGGACTTGAGCTGCTGGCCGTCCAGCGTCCACGTCATCGAGGCTGTGTTGGCGCAGGTCCACTGCTGGATCGCGGTGCCGTTGGCCGTACCGGCTGCGGCACGGTCGATGCACTTGGTGTTGCCGCCGTTGACGATCCGGCCGGAGCCCGTGGTCGGTTCGGATCCAGGATCGGGATTGCCGCCGGCGCCCCAGGCGTTCCAGTTGTCCCAGGTCTCCGCGTCGAAGCCGAGGCGGCCGGGCTGGTCCGCTCCCCAGTTGGTGCCGGCCTTGTTGATGACGGTGCCGCCGACGGTGTAGTTCTCGAGCTTGAGGCCCTTGCTCTGGGTCGTCTCGTTGCCCAGGGTGACCTTCTGGCCGGCGGTGTTGGTGTAGCGCTTGAGGAGGCTGACCTGGCTGCCCGGGTCGAGGCCGTTCCAGCTGTCGATCTTCAGGTTCTTGACGTGGATGTTCTCGGTGCTGGAGAGCGCGAAGACGCGGATCGCGCAGTTGGTCTGGCCTTCGACGGTGATGTTCTCGAAGGTCATGTTCTGGACCTTCGTGTTGGGGTCGCCCTTGGTGGTGGACCCCATGTCCTCCCAGTGGGAGGAGGAGTTGAGGATGCAGGTGTTGTACTTGACGTCCTTCCAGTACATCCGGTTGTGGATGACGTGGGTGTTGGTCACCCGGACGTTGTCGATGTTGCGGGGGGTCCAGCCCCACTGGATGACGGGGCCGTTCTCGTTCTTCCAGATGACGGTGTTATCGATGTTGACGTCGCTGTGGTACATCTTCAGGACGTCGTCGTTGGCGTTGAAGAATGTGTTCTTCATGGTGCTGCCGCGGTAGAGCTCGATGCCGTCGGTCTGCCAGTACCAGGAGCCGACCTGCTTGTAGTTGTCGACGCGCATCTGGAAGGTTTGCTCGTTGCCGTAGACGACGAACGAGTGGTAGGGCGGTTCGTTGATCGTCACGCCCTGCAGATCGAGGTACTGCTGGGCGTCGGCGGACTGGAACTGGAGCATCTTCACGCAGGAGGCGTGACAGTTCGACGCCCCGCTGAGGTGGTCGTAGTTGTTGTTGGTGTCCGCCTCGTAGACGTACTGCTCACCGGAGAGGACTCCGTACCCGGTCACCTTGTACAGGCCCTGGGTGTCATGGAAGAAGCGGAAGGCGCCCTTCACGTACGCGCCGGGTGCCAGGTAGACCCACTTGACGTTGGCCGGGAGCACCGCGTGGTACTTCGAGCCCATGGTGTAGGTACCCGGGCGGAAGTAGATGATGTCCTGGCTGATGTTGTTCAGGTTCGTGACCTGGCCGGGCTCGGGGTAGTGGATGCTCCCCGACGCGGCGGTGGGGATCAGCCGCTCCTTCTCCGCGCCGGTCGGCGTCGGCTCGGCAAAGATCATCATCGAGTTACGGGGCTCGGTGTGGATGGCCCGGTTGTTGCCGCCGCCGGTGGTGGTCAGCTTCCCGGCGTCATTGGCCGGGCCGGACATGTCGTTGTAGGCCGTGTACAGCTGCGGGTCGAACTCGACCGAGAACCGGTAGCCCTTCGAGCTGTAGGGCACCTTGACCCGGACGGTCTTGCTGTTGACCAGCGCCTTGTCGAAGTTCAAGCTGCTCGGCTTGATCTTGACCTGGTCGGCCGAGGAGATGCTCTGGTCGGTGCGCAGTGACACGTCGACCCACACGTCGGCCGTGTACTGGAACGACGACCAGCTCATGGTGAGGTTCGCCGAGGCGGAGAACTCCGCGCCGTCCTCCTTGGTGTAGCCGATCTTTCCCTTGCCGCTGCGGGGGATGCTCATGTACGCGAACGAGTCGTACTTCGTAGTCGGCGCCGCGGCCGTGGCGACCTTCACGTCGTAGAAGGAGGACCGCCGCACCTTGTCACCGCCCACCGGGCTGCTCGTGTTGAACTCGTGGTTGTCGTGCCACCAGGTCTGCAGCTGCTCGCTGTTCGCGGTCTCTCCCGCCGCTCCTGCCGCGGGTGCCGAGGCCGCGGCGGCAAGGGCTGCCGCGGGGACGAGCCGGCCCGAAGGCAGGGGGGTGACCGAAGCCAGAGCGCTGGCCGGCATGACGGCTCCGGCGAGCGCCAAGGCCAGGCCGGCGGCGATGGCCGCCAGCGGGTTGAGCCGTCGCAGTCTTCCTGCGGGCATGATGATGTCCTCTCCTTGATGATTCGGGGCATGGCCCCCAGGGCGCCCGCCCGGGGGCGGGCACGGACACCGCTGGAACAGCTGGAACAGCTGTGTGGCGGAGTCATCGGTGCATGCGGTCGCCCGTTGCCGGGGCTGACCGGGGTGCGGCACTCGTCCTGGTCGGCGGTTCGTCTCTCTTTGGGGGAGCCGGCTGACGGAGTCCACGCGGGGATCATTCGCAGGGCCAGGAGCACAGGACACCGGTCCTGCGAGCGGAGCGAACCGGTCCTGCCCGCCCCGAGGGGTGAGGGGCTGCAGATGTGGCGGCGACCTGTGACCCAACAGGCCCTGGCTCCGCCCCGGTTGCCGGTTAACTTCCCGTCATTTCTTCCTCGTGTCAATGAAATGAACAGGATTCTTCGACCTGCGGGGCCAGCGTGTGCATAACAAGATGCACAAAAGACGCAAAGCGACTACGAGCGTCCGGTTGGGGTGGGCCATCACGGTTGCGTAACGCGATGTTTTCTTCCTTGACGCACTTAAAGGCTGCGGGACACACTCCCGTCATAAGTAGCGACGCCGACTTCCACAGGTCGATGGCGTCCCAGCCGCAGGAGGCGCGATGACGATCTCTGCAACGCTTGGCAGTACCGGCCCCGCGCATACGGGAAGCCCTCGCCACCCGCATCGGGTTCGATGGCGCTGAACTTGATGCAACGGCCCTGACAGACCACTACCTGGAGGCACCGCGTGATGAGCCCGTCCAAGATCCGGTTCTCGGAGCTTGTCAGTGAGCAGACCAGGGCGGAGATCTTCGCGACCGTGCTCACCGCAGGACCCATCTCGCGCACCCAGCTCGCCCAGCGCCTGGGCCTGGTGCCCTCCTCTGTCACCCGCATGCTGCCGCCGCTGCTCGAGCATGACTACCTGCGTGAGAGCGACCCGGTTGCCCAGGGGCGGGGCAGGCCGCAGAAGATGCTGCACGTCAATCCCGACAAGCACGTGGTCGTCGGCATGAAGATCGCCCCCGGACGGGTCTTTGGCGTCGTCACCGACATGGCGGCCAACGTCCTGGCCCGGGACGAGGAGCCCCTGGCCGACTGCACCCCCCGGACCGCCCTGTCCGCCGCCGCCTCCCTGACCGGCAGGCTCCTCGCAGAGGCGCCCGAAGCGGCGGACAGGGTGCTCGGCCTCGGCGTCGGGGTCAGCGGCCACGTCGATTCGGCAGCCGGGATCTGCCGCTACTCGGCCCTGCTCGACTGGAACAAGGTCGACGTGGCCGGGCCCCTGCGGGAAGCGACCGGGCTGTCGGTGGTCGTCAACAACGACGTCAACACCCTGGTCGTCGCCGAACGCTGGTTCGGCGAAGGCCGCGACATCGACTCCTTCGCCGTGGTCACCGTCGGCCCCGGCATCGGCTGCGGCCTGCTCCTGGACGGCGCCCTGTTCTCCGGCGCCACCGGACTCGCGGGCGAACTCGGCCACCTGCCCCTGGACCCCTCCGGACCCATGTGCAGCTGCGGCCGACGCGGCTGCCTCGAAGCCCTGGCGGGCGACCGCGCCATCCTGCGTCACCTCGCAGACGGCGGATTTCCCTGCGACACGATCACCGACGCCATCGAGCTCGCGCGAGGCGAAGCCGGGGCGGCCCGCACCGTGGCCCGATCCGCCTTCGCCGAAGCCGGCACCGCCCTCGGCAGAGGCGTGGCCGGCATGTGCAACCTGCTCAACCTGCAGAAGATCATCATCGCCGGCGAAGGCGCGGTCGCCTACGACCTGTTCGGCCCGCACATGAGCGAGGCGATGGAAGCCCAGGCGTTCTCCACCGCGGCCACCGACTGCGACATCCACGTCGACCCAGCCCGCCACGACCTCTGGGCCCGGGGTGCCGCCTGCCTCGTCATCCGCGACACCGTGGGCGCGGCCATCTCCTGACCCACAGCGCCCGCCGATACTGCGGCAATCCACCACCCGCAAAGTCACTAAAAGTAACCATGCGAACACTATGAGGTTTGACGTGCCCGAAATCGAAGCCACTCCCGCCGACGCCTGGTGGAGCGAGGCGGTGGTGTACCAGATCTACCCCCGCAGCTTCGCAGACTCGAACGCGGACGGCATCGGCGACCTGCAAGGCATCATCGAACGGCTCGACTACCTGGCCCAGCTGGGCGTCGACGTCCTGTGGCTGTCCCCTGTCTACCCGTCCCCGCACGACGACAACGGGTACGACATCAGCGACTACCAGGACATCGACCCGCTCTTCGGAACCCTCGCCGACTTCGACCGGCTCCTGGCCGCCGTCCACGAGCGCGGCATGAAGCTCGTCATGGACCTGGTCGTCAACCACACCTCCGACGAACACCCCTGGTTCACCGCCTCCCGCAACGAAGGCCCGCAGGGCGGCAAGCGGGACTGGTACATCTGGCGCCCCGCCCGCGAGGGCATGGAGCCGGGCACCCCGGGTGCGGAACCCAACAACTGGGGCTCCTTCTTCTCCGGCCCCACCTGGACCTACGACGAGAAGAGCGGCGAGTACTACCTGCACTTGTTCTCCCGCAAGCAGCCCGACCTCAACTGGGAGAACCCCACCGTGCGCCAGGCGGTCTACGCCATGATGCGCTGGTGGCTCGACCGGGGCGTCGACGGCTTCCGCATGGACGTCATCAACCTCATCTCCAAGACCCCTGGCCTTCCCGACGGCATCGTGCACGAGGGTGCCTTGCACGGGGACGGCAGCCCCCACTACATCTGCGGCCCCCGCATCCACGAGTACCTGGCGGAGATGCACCGTGAGGTCTTCGAAGGCCACCCTCGCCGCCTGCTGACCGTCGGCGAAATGCCCGGGGTCACTGTCGGGGACGCCAAGCTGTTCACCGACCCCTCCCGCCGCGAGCTCGACATGGTGTTCCAGTTCGAGCACGTCGGCCTCGACCAGGGACCCAGCGGGAAGTTCGATGTCCGCCCGCTGAAGCTGACCGCCCTCAAGGCCAGCCTCGGCCGCTGGCAGACCGGCCTGGGCGAGACCGGCTGGAACAGCCTGTACTGGAACAACCACGACCAGCCCCGTGCCGTCTCCCGCTTCGGCGACGACAGTCCCGCCTCCCGCGACCGCTCCGCGAAGCTCCTCGCCACAGTGCTCCACCTGCACCGCGGGACCCCTTACGTGTACCAGGGCGAAGAGCTCGCCATGGCCAATAGCCGTTTCGCCTCCATCGATGACTTCCGCGACATCGAGTCCCTCAACTACCACCGCGAGCAGACCGCCCACGGTGTCGACGAGGAACAGGTCCTGGCCGGACTTCGGCACCGCAGCCGGGACAACGCCCGCACCCCCATGCAGTGGGACACCTCCCAGCACGCCGGCTTCACCGCTGGCACCCCGTGGATCGCGGTGAACCCCGACCACACCCATGTCAACGCCAAGGCCCAGCTCGCCGACCCCGACTCCGTCTTCCACTGCTACCGCCGCCTGATCGCCCTGCGGCACACCGAGCCCGCCCTCACCCACGGTGACTTCCACATGCTGCACCCCGACCACGAGCAGCTCTATGCCTTCACCCGCCACGACGCGGCATCCGGCACCGAACTGCTGGTCCTCGCCAACTTCAGCGGAGCCGACCTCACCGTCGACCTGCCCGACGGCTGGGAACACAGCGAGACCCTCATCGCCAACGTCCCGGCCTCCACACCTCTCACGGCCCCGCACACCCTGCAGCCCTGGGAAGCCCGTGTCCACCGCCGCAATACCTGACCAGCCCCACCTGAACACCCGTACCGCCTCCCCCCGCACCGCCCTGACCCTGCACACCCAAGGAATCCTCATGACGAACATGCGCTTCCGTGCTCCGCGCCGCACCACCCGACGAGCTCTGCTCGCCGTGTCCGCTCTGGCACTCGTGGCACCGCTGACCGCCTGCGGCGGCGGATCGGACACCGCCGAGGGAGACGGCAAGACTCTGCGCCTGTGGCACTACGAGCAGGAGGACGGCGCCCTGAGCAACGCCTGGGACTCGGCCATCGCGGAGTTCAAGAAGACCCACCCCGACGTGAAGGTCGTCTTCGAACGCAAGACGTTCGAGCAGATACAGCAGAACGCCGGCATGATCCTGAACTCCGACAAGGCGCCCGACGTCATGGAGTACAACAAGGGCAATGCCACCACCGGACTGCTCGCCAAGCAGGGCCTGCTCACCGACCTTACCTCCGTCTCGAAGGAACGCGGCTGGGACAAGAAGATCAGCGAGAGCGCGTCCGTCACCGCCCGCTACGACGCCAACGGCGAAATGGGCGGCAACAAGTGGTACGGCGTCCCTAACTACGGTGAGTTCGTCCTCGCGTACTACAACGACGACCTCTTCAAGAAGCACAACATCACCAGGCCCACCGACCTCCAGAGCTTCGAGGCGGCCCTGGCCGACTTCAAGGCCGCCGGGATCACCCCGCTCGCCAACGCCGGCAACGACCACCCCGCCGGCCACTGGCTCTACCTCTTGGCCCTGGCCAAGGCGAATGACGCCTGGGTCGACGACTACCAGCTCTACAAGGGCAAGGTCGACTTCCACGGCCCGGAGTGGACCTACGCGGTCGAAACGTACAAGGACTGGCTCGACAAGGGCTACTTCGAGAAGAAGGACGTCGGCCTCAAGGGCAGCGACATGACAGAGCAGTTCGTCTCGCAGAAGCGCCCGATCATGGTCGGCGGCAACTGGTGGTTCGGCGGCCTGACCACCGACATCACCGACTTCACCTGGTCCACCGCCCCCTACCCCGGCAGCAAGAAGACCCTCGGCTCCGGCGGCAACCACTGGGTCGTGCCCACCAAGGCGAAGAACAAGAAGCTCGCCGAGGACTTCATCGACATCACCATGTCGGACAAGATCCAGAAAATCCTCGGGGAAGAGGGCAACGTCCCGCTCGCTGTGAAGCCGGACTCCATCGAAAACCCCAAGTCCCGCGAGCTCATCACCGCGTTCAACACCTACCAGGACGGCAAGGGGCTCGCCTTCTACCCGGACTGGCCGGCACCCGGCTACTACGACACCTGGATGGGCGCCACCCAGAACCTCATGAACGGCGGCAAGCCCCACGCCGTCCTCGACGAGCTCCAGGCCCCCTACGAGAAGTACACCGCCACCCGGCGCTGAGACTGACCCGCCCGAATCCGCGCGTCAGTCCCTTCTTCCCGGGGACGGCGGCCCGCCCGCACAGGGCCGCCGTCCCGCCCCTCTTGGAGCAACAGTGAAAACCACACGTCACCCGCGGCCCACGGGATACGCCGTCTTCCTCGCCCCCGGCCTGCTGCTGAGCCTGCTCTTCCTCGTCGTCCCGCTGGTGATGACCTTCTACTACAGCCTCACCCGGTGGCAGGGCGTCGGAGAGCCCACCTGGATCGGCTTCGACAACTACACCCGCCTGTTCAGCGACGCCGACTTCTGGGCCTCGTTCCGCAACATCGCCTTCGTCATCGTCGGCATCGCCGTCGTCCCCACCCTGCTCGGGCTCTTCCTCGCCGCCCTCCTGTTCGACTACATCGGCAAGAAGCACGGAGACGGCTTCGTCAGCCTCTTCCGCTCCGGCCTCTACCTCCCCCAGGTCATCCCCGTCGCCGTCACCGGGCTGATGTGGGGCTGGATCCTCGCCCCCGAAGGCGCCGTCAACAGCGTCCTCGAAAAGATCGGCCTGAACTCCCTCGCCCAGAACTGGCTCGGAGACCCCGACCTCGCCCTATGGATGGTCCTCGCCGTCCTCGTCTGGATGCAGCTCGGCTACCCCCTGGTGCTGTTCCTCTCCGGGCTCCAGCGCATCGACCCCGAACTGTATGAAGCCGCCTCCCTCGACGGGGCCACCTGGTGGCAGCGCTTCACCCGCATCACCGTGCCCATCCTGCGGCCCGAGGTCTACGTCGTCCTTGTCACCACCACCATCGCCGGCCTGAAGGTCTTCGCCCAGATCTTCGTCCTCACCGGCGGCGGCCCCGGCAACTCGACCCTCGTCCCCGCGTACTTCGCCTACCAGAACTTCTTCGAGCGCGCCGACGTCGGATACGGCTCCGCGATCTCCAGCACGATCACCCTGCTCGTGCTGATCATCGCCGGAACGATGCTCACCCGCCAGGCCCGCGAGGACGGATGACCATGACCACGCACACCCCCACGGCACCCCCCGGCCACCGGCGCAAAGCGGTCAAGGCTGAAGCGGGTAAAGCCAAAGCGACGGGCAACCGCCGCAGCCCCGGCTCCTACGCCGTCCTGGCAGCCGTCGCCGTCTTCGTCCTCGCGTTCCTGGCACCCTTCATCGTCATCCTGCTCAACTCGTTCAAAACCAGCGCGGACTTCCGCACCAACGGGTCGCTGTCCCTGCCCGCCCAGTGGAACTGGAGCATCATCGCCGAAGTCTGGGACCGCGTCGGCTTCACCCAGAAACTCTTCAACAGCATCCAGATCAGCCTCGGCGTCGTTCTCATCGCCGTCCTGCTCGCCCTCTTCAACGCCTACGCCATAGGCATCGGCCGCATCCGCTGGCGCACCCCCTTCCTCATCTTCTTCCTCGGCGTCAACGTCCTGCCGCAAGAGGGCCTCGTATACCCCATCTACTACCTCTTCAAGGAGATGGGCCTCTACGACGGGAAACTCGGCTACACCATCCTCGTCGGCATCACCTACAGCGCCTTCGGCACCTACCTCCTCTCCTCCGTCTTTGCCAGCTTCCCCCGCGAACTCATCGAAGCCGCCTCCATGGACGGAGCCGGCCGCTGGACCATCCTGTGGCGCATCGTCCTGCCCATGAGCTGGCCCACCCTCTCGGTGATGTGCGTCTTCTTCTTCGTCTGGAGCTGGAACGAGTTCCTCTACCCACTTGTCCTGCTCATCTCCAACGACAACCAGACCGTCCCTCTCGGCCTGTCCGTCATGCAAGGTCAATACACCAGCGACCCCACCGCCATGAGCGCCGCAGCCCTCCTCGGCATCGTCCCCATGGTCGTCTTCTTCCTCATATTCCAGCGCTCCCTCACCCGCGGCATGACCGCCGGAGCCGTCAAGTAGCCCACCCGCAACACCCCAAAGCCACCCCGGATCCGGCACGCACTGCCCCGCCGCCGGGTCCGGGGTACACCCACGCCTGCGAACGGGCCCCGCACCGCACGGCCCGAGCCGGTGACTCACGTCGAGTCCCCTTCCCACAGCGGGGGTGTGGCTGTTGGCCGTGACGCTCGTTTGGCGCTCCGGACGCCCGCAGACGGTAGAGCGGGCCGCTAAATAGGCTCTGAACAGCGCTTTTCCGGGCCTGCTGGAACCGACATCTTTTCGATGGCTCATCACGTGAAGAGCGCGGTGCACGGAAGCCGTCGCTCCTGGTTCAAAGTCCCAGAAAAGTCCCAAAGACTCCGTCACACCCCGCCTCGACTCACATTTGTGCAGGTCAGAGGGGGTGTGACGGTGCCATTTTTGCAGGCTTTCAGATGTCCCGGAAGAGACCGCGCAGTCTCGTGAGCTGCGGTGATACGCGGTCGTAGGCCGTTGACCTGCGTGAATCATCTTTCAGATGTTTCCTGCGCGTGCAGGTTGACGCGGCCGAAAGTCCCAGAGAAGTCCCAGGGGTGCCTCCAGTCCACGACCGTTCTCCGGGCTACATGCGACCCCGGCCCTTTGTGATGTGAGCACCGTGGAGCGGACGACCCGACGCATGCGGTCGGCGGCGTAGGAGCCCTCTCGCCACAGAGGGCTCCTACGCCGCGAGGCCGTGGAAATCGTCGAAGTGTTTCCGATGACTTCGCACTTGTGTGCGTGGCGATTTTGGAGCCTGCCACAAAGAGGCTCTGACCTGCGACTTTCTTGGGTTTTCAGGTGTGGCCGGTGCTGCTCGACCTGTTTCCCGAAGTGCACCACGTGAACCGGAGAGGGTTCGGAGGGGTGAGGGCGACACGCTCATTTGACGCTCGCCCTGATGGGGCGTCAGGGTGCCGGGTTGCTCGTCTGCTGAATGCCGGAATCCCACCCCAGCTCATGCTGGGCCCGACATGGAGCCGGCGCTCGAGGCTTGCGCATGCGGTACGCGTGTGGCGTCGACCCCAGAGCGATCGTGCATGCGATGGGGGTGCTGGTCGGTGCCCGCCTCCCGGACCGCGGTTGGCTCGGGTTGGAGGAGAGGCCCCGTGAGTGCCACCCCGGACGGCCAACTCGCGTTCCGCGAGACGGTCCTCGACTGCGGCCCGACAGGCTTCGACAGCGTGGGTGGGTCGTCAATAACGGCTCGCACTGCTTCCGAACCGCCGGATAGCCACCGGCTTCCTTGTCCCTGCGGCAGCAGCTCAACACCCGGGGCAGTGGAAACTGGCGCCACCCCGGGAGGACGCTCGGGCTCCTGGCCTGCCCAGCCTCAGCCCATTGCACGAAACGGTCCATCAGCTCCACTGGCGGACTGTCACGAAAGGTTGAGGATAGATCGACCTTCCGAAAAGCGCGTTTTACAGCACACCAGCGAGCCATGCGCAGGGAGTTATGGATTTCGGCCGCTGATTGCCATATTAAGGCGGATTCTGACCTCTTGTGACGATCTTGTCACCTGTACAACGATGAAGAACCCATCACGTGCCTTCCGGGCGTCGGTGGCTTGATCGATCATGAGGAGGGAGCATCGTCGATGACCAACCTGACCGAAGCTGATCTCGCTACGCTCGGGGATTCGCCGATCATCATCAGGTCGGCACATTTCGAGGACATTCACCTGCGCATGGACGGCAGCGGAGTAACCACCCAGACCGGCAACGGTGGTGGGACGGTGAACTGCTCACCCGGGGTGGGATCCTACGAGGCGTTCAGATTATGGCGCCAGGGCGACGGGTCGTATTCCGTGGAGTCGGTGGCATTCCCGAATGTCTACCTGCGCATGACGGCCCCGGGGTTCACCGCCCCCTCCAGTCAGGGCGGCGGGCTCGTGAACTGCCAGTTCAACGCCAGAGGCGGCTCGGACGAGAAGTTCCGGCTGCACCAGCAGCCGGACGGCTCGTTCTCGTTCGAATCCACATCCTTCGCGAAAACCTTCATGCGCATGGATGGTTCCGGGATGGCCGCCGGGCCCGGTGGGACGGTCAACTGCCAGTTCGGCACGACCACCGGAGGCGGCCTCTACGAGAAGTTCTTCCTCTCGAAGGTCGACCAACAGGTGGTCGGCTTCCAAGGCCAGCACCAGCAGCGGACCAACTGGTGCTGGGACGCGTGCTCGGTCAGCGTCGAGCGCTACTATCGCCCGCAGTCGGAGTGGACTCAGTGCAGGCTGGCCACCGCACTGGCCATCGACCGCGGGAACGCGGGTGCCCAATGCTGTCCGGCGCCGGCGATGCCGGGAGGCGGTGGCGGTGTCTGCAACCAGGGATCGTGGCCGGACCGACCCATGCAATTGATGGGTCTCACGCATCGGGTGCTCAATCGCCCGCTGACAGCCGCCGAGGTAAGAGCGCAGGTAGCACAGAACCGGCCGATCCTCGTGGATCTGCACTGGAGGGTGGACGGCGCTCTCTGGCCGGGCCACATCGTCCTCATCTACGGCTACCAGTCCGTCGGCGGAGTGGATCGCGTCGTCATATACGACCCGGGAAACGGCGGAAGCGTCGAGAATTACACCTACGCCGACTTCTGCGTGCGGTACTCCGGCAACGGAGAATGGGTCAACAGCTACACCACCGAGCCTTAAGGAGCCGTCATGCCACTGAACATGCCTGACCCGCCGGCACGGACGCGGGACAAGACGCGCTCGACGCTCGGCGTAGTAGCGAAGGGTCGCGGGGCCGGCCTGCAGAAGCTGGACGCGGCCCGCGTGGAGGACCTGGAACTGTCCACACCGCACCAGGTGTTCGTCATGGGACCCGACGCCGCCGAGGCCGGCAGCGGTCTGGACCGGGCGCGTCCGACGGGCTGGCGCTTCCTGGTGGAGTCCGGGGGCGAAGTGATCGCCAGCGCTGAGAGCCCTGAGGGCCCGGACCAGCCGGAGGGAGCCGGGGCACCGTCCTTCAGCGAGGGACAAATCGTGGCGTCCACCGCGGCGGCGGTGAAAGCGGCGCGAGCGTTGCCGCAGCTCGCGCATGCCGGATTCGAGCTACGGCTGCTACGGATCCCGGCGATGTATCAGAACGCGCTGTGGTTGCACTCGTCCCATGCCGACCTGCTGATACCGCTGGAGCCGTCACCGATCGGGGACGTGGGCAAAGTCGTCCCGCCGCCGGTGTTCTTCCGGAAGCTGGCCGAGTACGCCCGTGACTGGAACCCGCTGGGGGCACAGCCCCATGGCAACAGCGGCGGCGACCACAACTAGCCTCCCCCGTTCCGCCTCGAAGGGTCGAGCCGGGAGGCGGGGACTGGTGCTGTCGGCCCTGGTCGTCTGAGCGGGCATGGCTTGGGCCCGACGCTCGGGGCCGGGGTCTCCGACAGGTTCCGCAAGATGCCGCCCCGGTCCCGGGCGGGGTGCCAGACCTGGTCGGGTAAAACGCGGATCACACGGCGGATCGGCTGGGCGGGAGGAAAGACCGGCCGGGCCGGCGCGGGATGATGTCCGCGGCTCGGTGGCGGTCGTCACGCATCTTCCCTCGAGGCGAGCGAAGTTGATCGAAGTCGACATCGAGGTCGAGAAGGCACTCGGACGGGCGCACGTCTGACCACCCGCCCGGGTGGAGGAAGCCGGTTCGGGCGCGATCCCTGGTGCGGTGGCCCTATGGTTCGTGCGCGTTTGGCACACCGAACTCTCAAGGGACCGCATGAGCACTCCAGCCGACCCGCAGCCCGCCCAGCCGTATGGGCCGATGCCGACCATCGTGATCAACAACGCGTCCTCCGCGTCGGCCTCGGCCGCAGCGACGGCCGGCGGATACGGATACCGGCGCCGACAGTCGGTGACGGTCCACGTGCTGCTGGCCCTGTTCACCTACGGCGTCGGGAACATCTTCTACGCCCGGCACATCAGCCGCTGGAACCGGATGCGCGGCCTGTAACGGGCGCGGGCACCGTGGCCCCCGGGCCGGGGGCCACGCCGCCCCTCAGTTGCAGGATCTGACGGGAGGCCGCTGGGCGCCCGCGGTGGCTCCGCGGGCGCCCAGCAGCCCCAGGTGGAATGGGGTCAGCAGCTGGTGAGGGTGTCCCCGGTGTCGGCGGTGCAGGTGTCGGAGCCGAGGCCGCCGTTGGCGGTGTCGCCTCCGGCGCCGTCCGCGACGTTGATGTTGTCGTTGCCCAGGGCGCCGCTCATGGTGTCGGTGCCGGAGGTGTCGACGAGGACGTCGTTGCCGTTCTGCCCGTCGAGGTCGTCGTTGCCGGGCCCGCCGTAGATGTGGTCCTGGCCGTTGTCGAAGAGGTAGAGCAGGGAGCCGAGGAGCGTCTCACCGTAGTTGGTGTCGTTCCCGGCCCCGGCATACAGGGTGTCGGCGCCGTTCCCGCCGCCCATGATGTCGTCGCCGGAACCGCCGTAGAGGGTGTCGTCGCCGTTCTTCCCGTCGATCGTGTCGTTCCCCCCGAGCCCGCAGATCACGTCAGCGGCGTTCGTGCCGTTGAGGGTGTCCGCGCCCGGGGTGCCGGTAATCGTGCATCCGTTGCCGTTGTTGACGGTGGTGGTCTCAGCATCGGTGTCGTTACCGGCCGTCGGGTCGTCCTGGTCGGCAGCGGCGGTGGTGGTGGCGGTGATGCTGCCGGTCGCGGCCGGTTCCACGCCGATCGTGACCGTCGCGGAAGCCCCGTCAGCGAGAGCGCCCAGCGTGCAGGTGATGGTGGGTGCGCTGATGGTGCACGTGCCCTGCGAGCTGGTGGCGGAGGTGATGGTACGGGCCGCGCCGGTCAGTGTCGTCGTCGCGGTGGCGCCGGTGGCGTCGTCGGGGCCGCCGTTCGTCACGGTGGCGGTGTAGGTGTAGGTGCCGCCGAGGGCGACGGGGTCGGCGGAGTCGGACACGGACACCGACAGGTCCGCGGCCGGGTCGGCGGCCCCTGCCCCGAGGAAGGCGACCGAGTAGGGGAACGGTCCGAGGGGGAGGGTCGCGGTGACCGCGTTGGTGGCGGTGTCGATGACCGACACGGTGCCGTCGTAGCCGTTGGGTACGTAGGCGAGGGTCCCGTCGGAGGTGAGAGCGCTCTGGAACGGGCCGTCGCCGACGCCCACGGTCGCGGTGACCGTGTTCGTGGCGGTGTCGATCACCGACACCGAGGAGGAGGAGTTGTTGCTGGCGTAGGCGCGGCTCCCGTCCGGGGACAGGGAGAGGCCGAACGGGCCGATGCCGACCGCGATCGTGGCGGTGACGGTGTTGGTGGCGGTGTCGATGACGGACACGTTGTGCGAGTTCTGGTTGCCGACGTAGGCGCGGGAGCCGTCCGGAGTCACCGCGATGAAGTTGGGCTTCTGTCCGACGCCGACGGTCGCCACGACCGTGGCGGTGGCGGTGTCGATCACCGAAACTGTATCGCCGCCGTTGTTGGACACGTACGCGCGTACCCCGTCCGGGGACAGTGCCACACCGAACGGCTGGCTGCCCACCGGGACGCTCGCGGTGACGGTGTTCGAGGCGGTGTCTACCACCGAGAGCGTGTTCGCGCCGCTGTCGGCGGTGTAGAGGCTGTCCCCGGAAGAGGAGACGGCCACGCCGATCGGTCCGGCGCCGACCGGAACGGTCGCGGAGACGGTGTTGGTGGCCGTGTCGATGACCGACACCGTGGTGGAGCCGCTGTTGGCGACGTACACGCGTGCGGCGTCCGGGGAGGAGACCACTCCGATCGGGTTTCTGCCGACGGGGATCGTGGCGGTGACGGTGTTGGTGGCGGTGTCCAGCACCGACACCTTGTTCGTGATCAGGTCGGTGACGTACGCCACCGGAGCCGGCGCGAGCGCCTGCGCGGACGGGGCGGCCAGCGCGACCAACCCGCTCATCGCCAGAGCGCTCCCGGCAGTCAGGGCGGTCAGCCGGCGTCTCCACGAGGGCAGCGCGCGGCGGGGTCTGACAGGTGCAGGGATCAAGGGACTTCCCCTTCGAAGGGCCCGCACCCCGACGGCGGGTCCGAAGGACCCGAGGGACCGGCAGCGGTGCGGTCGAACAGGGACACACCCTCGATCCGGGCCCAGCATCCCAAAGGCCGCCCCAGGAGCGTGTCCTTGCGTGCACCGCCGCGACCAGACCTTCAGGGCGCAGCAGCATGACCCGCGACAGACGCTGAGCAGCGGTTCCGCGGGCCGCGATCAGCATCACAGCCACACCGTGCGGAAGACGCCGGTCCGGGACAGTTGGCCGTAACTCGCCGATGACTGGCCGTGTTGAGCGCCTCGTCCACGAGCAGCTCGCCCGCGAGGTTGAGACGGACCGCATGCCCGGGGCGGGTCCCGCCCGTGCTGTCCGGGTGGTGTGGAGGGGCCCGGCCCGTGGCCATGACGTGACGTGCGCCGAGCCCCCGCAGAGCCGCTTCCCGTGGGGCTGCGTGGACCCGGCTCGCACGGCACCGTAAGGGATCGGCGCAGCGGTCGGCGAGGGATCCGCCGGAACCGGCCCGGCACGGGTGACGGAGAGAGGGACCGGGCCTCGCCGTCGACCATCTCCCGCCACGCACGTTCCACATCGGCGTCGGGCACGACACCACGGTGGCGGTAGGCGGCCAGGAACCGGGCGTTCTCCAGCAGGGTCGGCTCGGCGCCCGACCAGATTTCGTACTCCCAGCCGTGGCGTTCGAGGAGATGGCCGACATCAGTGGCGAGCTCCCTCCTGGGCAGGGCCGGTGCTCTCCGCCGAATCGGCCATTGATTCGGTGCTTCCGGACTGGCGAAGCTACATGGACCAACAGGTTGCCGAGAACCCGCTGTTCTGGGCCGCATTCAAGATCACCGGAACTGTATGAGCGCGTCTGTCACGGAAGCGGAAGGCTGTGACCTGTCGCTCCCACGAGGTGGGCGCAGGCTCAACCCGTGACACGGCGCCCGTCTACGACAGAGGACCCGCGCCCACGTGGTGCGGGTCCTCTTCTGCGTGGCGAAGTGGTCAGCCGGAGGACTCGGATGCGCGGCCGGACCCCGGGCTGCGTCGCGAGGCCGGAGACGTCGGGCAGATGACGGTTCACCTCGTCGACCACACGCGGTCAGCGTGGCACGACCGACATCGGACGTTGCGAGGCCACTTCGGCGACAACCCTCCGTGATGGCTGAGATACTCAGGCATCTCTGACGTATCATCAGCTATTCAAGATCATCTTGCACGTGCGTTGCACAAGGTGCTGAAAGACAACAGTGATCAGTGGAGGGCTGTGAAGGTGCGTATCCGCAGGTCAGCTGGCATGTTGAGGTGTCGTGCCCCTTGCCTTCAAGGGGCACGACGCGGCGCTGTTCAGATGTCCCGGAAGATCTCGATCTGCGCGCCGACCGAGTTGAGCCGTTCCGCCAGCTCCTCGTACCCCCGGTTGATCACGTACACGTTGCGCAGTACGGACGTGCCCTCGGCCGCCATCATCGCCAGCAGCACCACCACTGCCGGACGCAGTGCGGGCGGGCACATCATTTCGGCGGCGCGCCAGCGGGTCGGGCCCTCGACCAGGACGCGGTGCGGGTCGAGGAGTTGCAGTCGGCCGCCGAGGCGGTTGAGGTCGGTGAGGTAGATGGCGCGGTTGTCGTAGACCCAGTCGTGGATCAGGGTCTTGCCGTGCGCGGCGGCCGCGATGGCCGCGAAGAACGGCACGTTGTCGATGTTCAGGCCGGGGAACGGCATCGGGTGGATCTTGTCGATGGGCGCCTCCAGTTTGGAGGGCCGGACCGTCAGGTCCACCAGCCGGGTGCGGCCGTTGTCGGCGGCGTACTCCGATGTGCGGTCGCAGTCGACGCCCATCTCCTCCAGCACCGCGAGCTCGATCTCCAGGAACTCGATGGGGACCCGGCGGATCGTCAGCTCGGACTCCGTCACCACGGCGGCGGCCAGCAGGCTCATCGCCTCGACCGGGTCCTCCGAGGGCGAGTAGTCGACGTCCACGTCGATCTCCGGGACGCCGTGCACGGTGAGCGTCGTCGTGCCGACCCCGTCGACCCTGACGCCGAGCGCCTCCAGGAAGAAGCACAGGTCCTGGACCATGTAGTTGGAGGAGGCGTTACGGATGACGGTCGTGCCGTCGTGCCGGGCGGCGGCCAGCAGGGCGTTCTCGGTCACGGTGTCGCCGCGCTCGGTCAGTACGATGGGACGGCCGGGCCGCACCTCGTGGTCGACCTGTGCGTGGTAGAGCCCGTCGGTCGCCGCGATCTCCAGACCGAAGCGGCGCAGAGCGATCATGTGTGGCTCGATGGTCCGCGTACCGAGGTCGCAGCCGCCCGCGTACGGCAGGGTGAAGCGGTCCAGGCGGTGCAGCAGCGGGCCGAGGAACATGATGATCGACCGGGTCCGGCGCGCGGCGTCCGCGTCGATGGACTCCAGGTCGAGCTCGGCGGGCGGGAGGATCTCCAGGTCGACACCGTCGTTGATCCAACGGGTGCGCACACCGATGGAGTTGAGGACCTCCAGCAGACGGAAGACCTCCTCGATGCGGGCCACCCGGCGCAGCACGGTCCGGCCCTTGTTGAGCAGCGAGCCGCAGAGCAGGGCGACACAGGCGTTCTTGCTCGTCTTGACGTCGATGGAGCCGGACAGCCGACGTCCGCCGACCACCCGCAGGTGCATCGGCCCGGCGTAGCCGAGCGACACGATCTCGCTGTCGAGGGCCTCGCCGATACGGGCGATCATCTCAAGGCTGATGTTCTGGTTGCCGCGCTCGATGCGGTTGACGGCGCTCTGGCTGGTCGAGAGCGCCTCGGCAAGCTGTGTCTGTGTCCAGCCCCGGTGCTGACGGGCGTCACGGATGAGCTTGCCGATACGTACGAGGTAGTCGTCTTCCATGCCCGAACGCTATCTCAGATATGAGATGAAGACCGCGCCGGGGTGTGCCGATCGAGTGATGGTTGGGTGCGGTGGGGTGCAGACCCGGCGTCAGGCTCGGCGTCGGTCCGGGCGTCGGTCCGGGCGTCAGGCCCGGCGTCGGTGCCGGGGCGGCCCAGGGGTTGGACCCCGCCAGGGTGGGACCCCGGCAGGACCTCGGTGGAACGGGCTGCCGGGTGGCCCCGGTGCGTCGTAGGCTCTCGTACGTGACCAGCAGACCCACCACGGAGCAGCGCCTGAGCGACCTCGTGCGGCTGCGCCGGATCCGTGACCGCATCGACCGGGAGTACGCGCAGCCGTTGGACGTCGAGGCGCTGGCCCGGGGCGAGCACATGTCGGCCGGGCACCTCAGCCGTGAGTTCCGGCGGGCGTACGGCGAGTCGCCGTACGGCTATCTGATGACACGGCGTATCGAGCGCGCGATGACGCTGCTGCGCCGTGGCGACCTCGGCGTCACCGAAATCTGCTTCGAGGTCGGCTGTTCGTCGCTGGGCACCTTCAGCACGCGTTTCACGGAGCTGGTCGGTATGCCGCCCAGCACCTACCGGCGCGAGGCTGCCCGGGCGACCGCGGGCATGCCGTCGTGCGTGGCGAAACAGGTGACCAGACCGGTCAGGAATCGAGAAGCGCGGCCACCGGGCCGAAGCTAGCGTGAATCCCATGGACCTCACGATTCACTCGACATTCCTCCCGCACGACGACCCGGACGCGTCCCTGGCCTTCTACCGAGACACGCTCGGCTTCGAAGTCCGTAACGACGTCGCCTACGGCGAGATGCGCTGGATCACGGTCGGCCCGGCCGGTCAGCCCGACACGTCCATCGTCCTGACCCCGCCGGCCGTCGACCCCGGCATCACCGAGGACGAGCGGCGCACCGTCGTCGAGATGATGGCCAAGGGCACCTACGGTCACATCATCCTGGCCACCGACGACCTCGACGGCACCTTCGAGCGGGTCCGGTCCGGCGGCGCCGACGTCGTCCAGGAGCCCACCGAGCAGCCGTACGGTGTCCGCGACTGCGTCTTCCGTGATCCCGCGGGCAACCTCGTCCGCGTCAACGAGCGCCGCTGACACGTCCACCGGCACAGACGCGAGGTGCCGGACGTACCGCCGGACGTAATGCCGGAAGCTGGTCGGGCCGAGCCGGGCGACACCGACGGAGGCCGCGCCGGCGGCCCCGCCCCACAGATGGAGACATGACGAGCATGGCCACGAAGAAGGACCCGCAGTCGCCTGCGCCGCACGCCGCCGACAGCCACGATCTGATCCGCGTGCACGGCGCGCGCGTGAACAACCTCAAGGACGTCAGCGTCGAGATCCCGAAGCGCCGGCTGACGGTGTTCACCGGTGTCTCCGGTTCCGGCAAGAGCTCGCTGGTGTTCGGCACGCTCGCCGCGGAGTCGCAGCGGATGATCAACGAGACCTACAGCGCCTTCGTCCAGGGCTTCATGCCGTCGCAGGCACGCCCCGAGGTAGACGTACTCGAAGGGCTGACGACAGCGATCATCGTCGACCAGCAGCGTCTCGGCGCCGACCCCCGTTCCACCGTCGGCACCGCCACCGATGCCAACGCCATGCTGCGCATCCTCTTCAGCCGGCTCGGGAAACCGCACATCGGCTCGCCCAAGGCGTACTCCTTCAACGTCGCCTCGATCAGCGGGGCGGGCGCGGTCACGATGGAGCGCGCCGGGCGGACCGTGAAGGAGCGCCGCGACTTCCGGATCGTCGGCGGCATGTGCCCGCGCTGCGAAGGCCGCGGCAACGTCTCCGACATCGACCTCACCCAGCTCTACGACGACTCCAAGTCGCTCGCCGAAGGCGCTTTCACCATCCCCGGCTGGAAGTCGGACAGCTTCTGGACGGTGCGGGTCTACGCCGAGTCGGGCCTGCTCGACCCGGACAAGCCGATCCGGAAGTTCACCAAGAGGGAGATGCGGGACTTCCTCTACCGGGAGCCGGTCAAGGTGAAGGTCGAGGGCGTGAACCTCACCTACGAAGGGCTGATCCCCAAGATCCAGAAGTCGTTCCTGTCCAAGGACCGGGAGGCGATGCAGCCGCACATCCGTGCGTTCGTGGACCGTGCCGTCACCTTCACCACCTGCCCCGACTGCGACGGCACCCGGCTCGGCGAGGCTGCCCGGGCGTCGAAGATCGCCAAGATCAGCATCGCCGACGCCTGCGCGATGCAGATCAGCGACCTGGCCGAATGGGTCCGGGGCCTGGACGAGCCCTCGGTCGCGCCGCTGCTCACCACTCTCCTCGGAACCCTCGACTCGTTCGTGGAGCTCGGGCTCGGCTACCTCTCCCTCGACCGGTCGGCGGGCACCCTGTCGGGCGGCGAGGCGCAGCGCGTGAAGATGATCCGGCACCTCGGCTCCTCGCTCACGGACGTCACGTACGTCTTCGACGAGCCCACCATCGGCCTGCACCCCCATGACATCCAGCGGATGAACAACCTGCTGCTGCGACTGCGGGACAAGGGCAACACCGTGCTCGTCGTGGAGCACAAGCCGGAGACGATCGTGATCGCCGACCACGTCGTCGACCTCGGCCCCGGGGCCGGTACGGGCGGCGGCACCGTCTGCTTCGAGGGCACCGTCGAGGGACTGCGGGCGGGCGACACGGTCACCGGCCGGCACTTCGACGACCGGGCGGCCCCCAAGGAGGAGGTGCGCAAGCCCACCGGGACGCTGGAGATCCGCGGCGCGACGACGCACAACCTGCGCGACGTCGACGTGGACATCCCGCTCGGGGTACTCGTCGTCGTCACCGGCGTCGCCGGATCCGGCAAGAGCTCGCTGGTGCACGGGTCGATCCCCACGGGCGAGGACGTGGTCTCGATCGACCAGGGGGCGATCCGCGGTTCGCGGCGCAGCAACCCGGCGACGTACACCGGACTGCTCGACCCGATCCGTAAGGCGTTCGCGAAGGCCAACGGCGTGAAGCCTGCCCTCTTCAGCGCCAACTCAGAGGGTGCCTGCCCCACGTGCAACGGCGCCGGTGTCATCTACACGGACCTCGCGATGATGGCCGGTGTCGCGTCCGTCTGTGAGGAGTGCGAGGGGAAGCGGTTCCACGCCTCGGTGCTGGAGCACCACCTCGGTGGCCGCGACATCAGCGAGGTGCTCGCGATGTCGGTGACCGAGGCCGCCGAGTTCTTCGGCGACGGAGAGGCCCGTACGCCCGCCGCCCACCGCATCCTGGAGCGACTCGCCGACGTCGGGCTCGGCTACCTCGGTCTCGGCCAGCCGCTCACCACGCTGTCCGGCGGCGAACGGCAGCGGCTCAAGCTTGCGACGCACATGGGGGAGAAGGGCGGCGTCTACATCCTCGACGAGCCGACCACCGGACTCCACCTCGCGGATGTCGAGCAACTGCTCGGCCTGCTCGACCGGCTCGTGGACTCCGGCAAGTCGGTCATCGTCGTCGAGCACCACCAGGCGGTCATGGCGCACGCCGACTGGATCGTCGACCTCGGTCCCGGAGCGGGACATGACGGTGGTCAGATCGTCTTCGAAGGCACCCCGGCCGATCTCGTCGCCGCCCGCTCGACCCTCACCGGTGAGCACCTCGCGGCCTACGTCGGCGCCTGACCAGGACCTTTCGGGGCGGCCAGGCACTGCCGGGGGCGCCGCGGGGCTGGATCGTCGCCCCACGGCGCCCCCGAAAAGCCGGTGGACAAAGATCGCGCGGGCGGCAGACTGGCGCCATGAGCGCAGCTGATCCGAAGACCGACCTCCACTTCTATCTGCAGTCCGCCCGCGACACCCTGCTGTGGAAACTCGACGGGCTCGGGGAGTACGACGTACGGCGGCCGATGACGCCGACCGCCACCAACCTCCTGGGACTGGTCAAACACGCGGCCGGCACGGAGCTGGGCTACCTCGGGGAGGTGTTCGGACGGCCGTCCGGCGAGCCGCAGCCCTGGCTCGACGAGGACGCCGAGCCCAACGCGGACATGTGGGCCACCGCCGACGAGACACGCGAGCACATCGTCGCGCTCTACCGCCGGGCGTGGGCGCACGCGGACGCGACGATCGACGCGCTGTCGCTGGACACCCGCGCCCGGGTGCCGTGGTGGCCGGCCGGCCGGAACGAGCTGACGTTGCACCATGCCGTGGTGCGCGTGATCGCCGACACGCACCGGCACGCCGGGCACGCCGACATCCTCCGGGAGCTCATGGACGGCGCCGTCGGGATGAACCGAGGAAACGACAACATGCCGCCGGGCGACCAGGCCTGGTGGGCGGCCTACCGGGACCGACTGGAGCGCACGGCCCGGGGAGCCGGCGAAGAGGCGTGACCCGGTGGGCCGGGCGGTCTCGGGCCCGGGGGGCCGGCGAACGCGCGTGACCCGGTCGGGCGGGGGGTGTCGGGCCCGGGGGCCGGCGAAGAGGCGTGACGTGGTGGAGCCCGGGGGCCGGCGAAAGTGCGTGACGCCGGTGTGACGGGTCAGCGCACCGGCCCCCGCTCGTCGACGAGCACGGTGGGCGTGGACAGGAACACCTCGGCGTCCACCGGCCCGTAGGCGATGTTGAAGGTGTCCAGCCAGTACGACCAGTCCCTGACCCCCGCCATGCTGCTGAAGCGGTAGTTGAGCTGCCAGCGCACCCACTGGCCCGGGGCGAGCCGCACCGTCGGGGGGCGTCGCGGCCTGGGCGGCAGGCCGTACAAGGGCTCCACCCGGGGGAGGACCCCCAGCCGCCCGTCGGACTCGCGGAGCCGGACGGCGACCGTGCGACGGTCCTCGTGGCTCTCGCGCGGTACGAAGCCGTCGTCCTCCCGCATGCGGATCACGTGCGCCGAGGCGGTCCCTGCCCGCGGGAGGGCGAAGCCGGCCGGGGCGGCGTTCCTGAGGGTGGCGGCCGGCCCTCCCCGGGACCGCTTGGTCCACGACGTCCGTATCCACTGGACGGTGATCTCCATGGTCTGCCCCCTCGACGTGCCGGGGAGCCACCCTATGCCGGTGCGCCCGGCCCCTCCGGTGTGATCACCTGCGCGGCCGGTCCACCGGAACGGACGGCGTACCGAGCCGGAACGGACGGCGTGGCCCGGCGGAACGGAGGGTGCGGCGAGGGAACCACCCGGCCGGACGGGAACTGACAGGGGCGCCCGCGCATGACCGGGCGGCGGCTATGTACTAGAGTTATCTCGACATCGAGATATCTGCCGAGGCATACCGCAGCCGCCGCTCAGTAAGGGTTACCTAACTAACTCTTACCTTAGCGGATGGTGGGGGCCGCAGGCGGCACCGAGCGGCGCAGGCCGCCATGAGGCGCGGCGCGGAGATACGCGCACATTGAAGAAGGAGACTGTCGTGTCGGCGAACAGCTTCGACGCCCGCAGCACGCTGCGCGTGGGCGACGAGTCGTACGAGATCTTCAAGCTGGACAAGGTCGAGGGCTCCGCGCGCCTCCCTTACAGCCTGAAGGTGCTGCTGGAGAACCTGCTCCGCACGGAGGACGGCGCGAACATCACCGCCGACCACATCCGTGCGCTGGGCGGGTGGGACTCCCAGGCCCAGCCCAGCCAGGAGATCCAGTTCACGCCGGCCCGCGTGATCATGCAGGACTTCACGGGCGTCCCGTGTGTCGTGGACCTCGCCACCATGCGTGAGGCCGTCAAGGAGCTCGGCGGCGACCCGGCGAAGATCAACCCGCTGGCCCCGGCCGAGCTGGTCATCGACCACTCCGTCATCGCCGACAAGTTCGGCACCAAAGAGGCGTTCGCGCAGAACGTCGAGCTGGAGTACGGCCGCAACAAGGAGCGCTACCAGTTCCTGCGCTGGGGCCAGACCGCCTTCGACGAGTTCAAGGTCGTCCCCCCGGGCACCGGCATCGTCCACCAGGTCAACATCGAGCACCTGGCCCGCACGGTCATGGTCCGCAACGGTCAGGCGTACCCCGACACCCTCGTCGGCACCGACTCCCACACCACCATGGTCAACGGCCTCGGTGTGCTGGGCTGGGGCGTCGGCGGCATCGAGGCCGAGGCCGCGATGCTGGGCCAGCCGGTCTCCATGCTCATCCCGCGCGTCGTCGGCTTCAAGCTGACCGGCGAGCTGCCGGCCGGCACCACCGCCACGGACCTCGTGCTGACCATCACCGAGATGCTCCGCAAGCACGGCGTCGTCGGCAAGTTCGTCGAGTTCTACGGTGAGGGCGTCGCCGCCACCTCCCTCGCGAACCGCGCCACCATCGGCAACATGTCGCCGGAGTTCGGCTCCACCGCCGCGATCTTCCCGATCGACGACGAGACGCTGAAGTACCTCCGTCTGACCGGCCGCGACGCGCAGCAGGTCGCGCTCGTCGAGGCGTACGCCAAGGAGCAGGGCCTCTGGCTCGACCCGGCCGCCGAGCCGGACTTCTCCGAGAAGCTGGAGCTCGACCTCTCCACGGTCGTCCCCTCCATCGCCGGCCCGAAGCGCCCGCAGGACCGCATCGTCCTGGCGAACGCCAAGGCCAAGTTCGCCGAGGACGTACGCAACTACGTCACCGACGACATGGAGGCGAGCAAGGAGTCCTTCCCGGCCTCCGACTCGCCGGCCGTCTCGCCCAACGGTGTCCCGTCGAACCCGGTCACGGTCACGGCCCCCGACGGCACGACGTACGAGCTCGACCACGGCGCCGTCACCGTCGCCGCGATCACCTCCTGCACCAACACCTCGAACCCGTACGTCATGGTCGCCGCGGCGCTCGTGGCGAAGAAGGCGGTCGAGAAGGGTCTGACCCGCAAGCCGTGGGTCAAGACCACCCTCGCCCCGGGCTCCAAGGTCGTCACCGACTACTTCGACAAGGCGGGCCTGACCCCGTACCTCGACAAGGTCGGCTTCAACCTCGTCGGCTACGGCTGCACCACCTGCATCGGCAACTCCGGCCCGCTGCCGGAAGAGGTCTCCAAGGCGGTCAACGACCACGACCTGGCCGTCACCTCGGTGCTCTCCGGCAACCGCAACTTCGAGGGCCGGATCAACCCCGACGTCAAGATGAACTACCTGGCGTCCCCGCCGCTGGTCGTCGCGTACGCCATCGCCGGCTCGATGAAGGTCGACATCACCAAGGACGCCCTCGGCGTCGACCAGGACGGCGAGCCCGTCTTCCTCCAGGACATCTGGCCCTCCGAGGCCGAGGTCAACGACGTCGTCGCCAACTCCATCGGCGAGGACATGTTCAACAAGTCCTACCAGGACGTCTTCGCGGGCGACGCCCAGTGGCAGGCGCTCTCGATCCCCACCGGCAACACCTTCGAGTGGGACTCCGAGTCCACCTACGTCCGTAAGCCCCCGTACTTCGAGGGCATGACGATGGAGACCACCCCGGTCTCCGACATCACGGGCGCCCGCGTCCTCGCCAAGCTGGGCGACTCGGTCACCACCGACCACATCTCCCCGGCCGGTGCGATCAAGGCCGACACCCCGGCCGGCAAGTACCTCACGGAGCACGGCATCGACCGCCGTGACTTCAACTCCTACGGCTCGCGCCGTGGCAACCACGAGGTCATGATCCGCGGTACGTTCGCCAACATCCGCCTGCGCAACCAGATCGCGCCCGGCACCGAGGGCGGCTTCACCCGCGACTTCACCCAGGCTGAGGCGCCGGTGTCGTTCATCTACGACGCCTCGCAGAACTACCAGGCCGCGGGCACCCCGCTCGTCATCCTGGCGGGCAAGGAGTACGGCTCCGGCTCGTCCCGCGACTGGGCGGCAAAGGGCACCGCGCTCCTGGGCGTCAAGGCCGTCATCGCCGAGTCCTACGAGCGCATCCACCGCTCGAACCTCATCGGCATGGGCGTCCTGCCGCTCCAGTTCCCGGAGGGCCGGACCGCCGAGTCCCTCGGCCTGACCGGCGAGGAGACCTTCTCCTTCACCGGCGTGACCGAGCTGAACGACGGCACCACGCCGACCACCGTGAAGGTCACCACCGACACCGGGGTGGAGTTCGACGGCGTCGTCCGCATCGACACCCCCGGTGAGGCGGACTACTACCGCAACGGCGGCATCCTCCAGTACGTGCTGCGCAGCCTGATCCGCAAGTAGGCGCACCGCGAAGTGAGCGAGGGCCGCACCCCTGGGGTGCGGCCCTTCGCCGTTAGGCTCGAAGGTCTGATGAAGAACACCCTCTCCACGCCCGCGGCCAAGGCCGGACACGAGTCCGTGCGCCGCCACAACCTGAGCCTGGTCCTGCGGACCGTCCGCGACGAGGGCGAGGTCACCCGGGCCCGGGTGGCGAGCCTCGTGGGGCTCACCAGGGCCGCCGTCTCCTCGCTCGTCGAGGAGCTGCTCGCGCTCGACTGCCTCAGTGAGTCCGGCAAGACCTCCAGCGGATCCGCCGGGCGTCCCGGCACCGTACTGAAGCTCTCCCGGACGGGGCCGGCGGGTCTCGGGGTGGAGATCAACATCGACTACGTCTCCGTGTGCGCCGTCGACCTCACCGGCACCGACCGGGTCCGGGTCACCGAGCACACCGACCACCGGGACGTCCCGCCCGCGGAAGTCCTGGCACACGCCGCCCGGCTCACCAACCGCGTCATCACGTCCACCCGGGAACAGGAACTGCGGGTCGTCGGCGTCGAGCTGGCCCTGCCCGGCCTCGTCTCCGGCGGCGTCGTCCGGCAGGCCCCCAACCTCGGCTGGAGCAGGGTCGCGGCCGAGGGCATCTTCGGGCAGGCGCTCAGCACGCTGCGCCCGGCCGGGAGGGCGCTGGCCGTCGGCTCGGACAACGAGGCCAACCTGGCGGCCTTGGCGGAGCTGTGGTTCGGCGGACTCGGCGGCGTACGCACCTTCCTCTATCTCACAGGTGAGATCGGCGTGGGCGGCGCGCTCGTGGTGAACGGCGAAATGCTGCGGGGCGCCCATGGGTTCGCGGGCGAGATCGGACATGTGGTCGTCGACCCGCGGGGACCGCTCTGCCGGTGCGGCGCGCACGGCTGCCTGGAGCAGTACGCCGGGCGGGCCGCTCTGCTGCGCTCGGCGGGCATCGACCCGGACACGGGCGTGCGCGGCATCGCCGAGCTGGAGCAGCGCGCCGCTGCCGGTCAGGAGCGGGCCGTCTCGGCGCTGCGGGAGGCCGGGGACAGGATGGGCGTGGTACTGGCCGGAGCGGTGAACCTCTTCGACCCGGAGGCCGTCGTCCTGGGCGGGATCTACCGCAGCCTGATGCCCTGGCTGGAGGAGTCGGCCGACGCCCAGCTGACCGCACGGGTGGTGTCGGGCCGCTGGCACGAGAACGGCAGCAGACTCCGGGCGTCCTCCGTGTCCGGTGACGCGGCGCGGGGCGCGGCGGCCCGGGTGGTGCACGAAGTGCTGGACAACCCGGCGGCGTACGCGCTGCGGTGAACGCGTACGCCCCCACGGGCCGTCCCGAGGCTGTTCAGCCGAGGTGGCGGCGGTCCTCCTCGGTCCACTTGGCGGTGTCGCGCGGTTCCACGTACGGCTCCTCGGCCGCGGGGTGGCCGCCCTCTATGGCCCGCTGGCGGGCCATCTCCGCGTCGAATTCGAGGCCGAGCAGGATCGCCAGGTTGGTGAGCCACAGCCACACCAGGAAGATGATCACGCCGGCGAGGGCGCCGTAGGTCTTGTTGTACGAGGAGAAGTAGGCCACGTACAGCGCGAAACCGGCCGAGGCGGCCATCCAGAGCAGCAGGGCGAGGACACTGCCGGGCGTCACCCACCTGAAGCCCCGGCCCCGGGCGTTGGGCGCGGCCCAGTACAGGATCGCGATCATGATCGTGACGAGCAGGACCAGAACAGGCCACTTGGCGATCGACCAGGCCGTCATCGCGGGGTCGCCGACCCCGAGGGCGGAACCGGCCCGCTCAGCGATGGGCCCGGTGAACACCACGATCAGGGCGCTGAGGACCGCCAGCACCATCAGGGTCACCGTCAGTCCCAGCCGCAGGGGCAGCACCTTCCACACCGGCCGCCCCTCGGGCATGTCGTAGACGGCGTTCGAGCAGCGGATGAACGCCGCGATGTAGCCGGAGGCCGACCACACCGCCAGCAGCAGACCGACGACGGCCATCAGCGATCCCGTGCCGCCGTTGCCCTGCAACTGCTGTACGGCGTCGGAGAGGATGTCCCGGACCGGGCCGGGGGCGAGGTCCTGGAGGTTGTCCATCACCTTCTGGGTGGCGGACTTCCCCGCGACACCGAGCAGCGAGACCAGCACCAGCAGGGCCGGGAAGAGCGAGAGCACGCTGTAGTACGTCAGGGCCGCCGCCCGGTCGCTGAGCTCGTCGTCCACGAACTCCCGCACGGTGCGCCTCAGCACCGCCCACCACGACCTCCTGGGAATGCCGGCCGGTCCGTCGGGTGCGTCGCGCTCCACCTCCGGGGCCGGCCCGACGCGGTCCGGCTTGCGGGTGGTGTCGTCCGCGCCGTCTCCGAAGCGGCCGGCGGCGTCATGGCCGTCGCGGGTGGGGTGAGCCTGTGGTTCCGGTGTCCGTGCCATGGGAGTCCGGTAACCGCCACGGCCGAACGGAAACCGGTTCGGCCTGGTCGGATCCGACGGGGCGGCGTGGGGGAGCCGGAAACGGGTGCGGGCCGGGCCGGCCCGCACCCGTGAGCGGCGATCAGGCCTTGTGCGCCGCGATCAGCTGCTGGTACCAGCGGTAGCTGTCCTTCGGCGTGCGCTCCAGGGTGTCGTAGTCGACCCGGATGATCCCGAACCGCTTCGCGTAGCCGAGGGCCCACTCGAAGTTGTCCAGCAGCGACCACACGTAGTAGCCGCGTACGTCGACACCGGCGTCCATCGCCGCCCGCAGGGCCGTCAGGTGGGTGCGCAGGTACTCCACCCGGTCCGCGTCCCGGACCGAACCGTCCGCCTCGACACTGTCGAACTCGGCCGAGCCGTTCTCCGTGATGTGCACCGGCGGCAGGGCGTCACCGTACGTCTGCTTCAGCACGGTCAGCAGGTCGGTGAAGGACTCCGGGACGACCGGCCAGCCCATCGCCGTCTTGCGGACGTCCGGGTAGTTGCCCTCCGCGTACCGGTTGTCCGTGGCGACGCGCAGCGCCGGGTCCGCCTCGCGGTGCGGGGCGGCGGCGATCACGATCGGCCGGTAGTAGTTGATGCCAAGGAAGTCCATCGGCTGCGAGATCAGCTTCAGGTCGCCCTCGCGGCGGAAGTCCTGACCGGTGATCAGCTCACCCCAGGTCTCCTCCTCGGTGGCCGGGTAGCGGCCCGCGAGGAGCGGCTCGGTCCACACCAGGTTGTGCTGGGTGTCCGCCCGGACGACGGCGGCGAGGTCGGCGTCCGACTCGGTGGCCGGGACGTTGCGGTCCAGGTTCAGCGTGATGCCCGCCTCACGGACACCCGCCGCGCGCAGCGCGTCCATCGCGTGGCCGTGACCGACCAGCAGGTGGTGCGCGGCGGCCAGCGCCCCGCGCCCCTCCTTGGCGCCCGGCGCGTGCCGGCCCACGGAGTAGCCGAGGAACGCGCTGCACCACGGCTCGTTGAGGGTGATCCAGCGCGGCACCCGGTCGCCCAGGTGCTCGGCCATGATCGCCGTGTACTCGCCGAAGCGCTCCGCCGTCTCCCGTACCCGCCACCCGCCCCTGTCCTCCAGGGCCTGGGGGAGGTCCCAGTGGTAGAGGGTCGCGGCCGGCTCGATGCCCGCCTCCAGGAGCGAGTCCACGAGCCGGGAGTAGAAGTCCAGCCCCTTGGGGTTCACCGGCCCGCTGCCGTCGGCCTGGATGCGGGACCAGGCGATGGAGAAGCGGTACGAGTCCACCCCCAGGTCGCGCAGCAGTGCCACGTCCTGCGGATAGCGGTGGTAGTGGTCGCAGGCGACGTCGCCGGTGTCGCCGCCGTCCGTCCTGCCCGGGGTGTGGCTGTACGTGTCCCAGATGGACGGGCCGCGGCCGTCCTCCCGTACGGCGCCTTCGATCTGGTACGAGGCCGTGGCCGCGCCGAACAGGAATCCGGGCGGGAAGACCGGGAAGTCACTCATGTGAACCCTTACTTGACCGAGCCGCCGGAGATCCCGGCGGCGATGTACTTCTGGGACAGGACGAGCAGGACCGCCGCGGGCACCGCGGAGAGCACGGACGCGGCCATGACCGAGCCCCAGTCACCGACGTGGGCCCCGATGTACTGGTAGATGCCGAGCGTGATCGGCTTGACGTCGTCCGTCGTGTTCAGCGTGAGCGCGAACATGAAGTCGCTCCACGCGTACAGGAAGGAGAACAGCCCGGCGGTGATCAGCGAGTTGCGGCTCATCGGCAGGACGACCTGGACGAACGTCCGGATGCGCCCCGCGCCGTCGACCTCGGCGGCCTCGATGACCTCGCGCGGGATGGACACCATGAAGGAGCGCATCAGCACGATCGCGAACGGGATGCCCAGCGAGGCGTCCGCGAGCATCAGCCCGAAGTAGGAGTTGACCAGGCCGAGGTCCACGTACGCGCTGTACAGGGCGTTGGCGATGACGATGCCCGGCACCATCTGGGTGATGAGTGTGCCGAAGACGATCGTCTTGCTGCCGCGCAGCTTGAACTGCGCCAGGCCGTAGGCCGCCGGGGCCGAGATCGCCAGACAGATGGCCACGGCGCCGAGGGCGACGGCCAGCGAGGTCAGCAGGTTCGCGCCCTGGTCGGTGATGGCCGAGGTGAAGCCGGAGAAGTCGATGCCCGTCGGTACCGGGCCCACGTCGACCAGGCTCGCGTCCGGCTGAAGGGCGGTGTTGAGCATCCAGTACAGCGGGAACAGCATGACGGCGAGGATGACGACGCCGAAGACGGTCGCACCCCAGCGGCGCTTCGGCCGGTGGACGGCCGCGGGTGCCGGAGCGGCGGGGATCTGGGTGGTGGTCGCCATGCCGGTCACTTCCCCTCGTTGCGGTTGACCCGCAGGTAGAACACCGCGAAGACGGCGGAGATCAGGATCAGGATGTTGCCGACCACGGCACCGGCCCCGAAGTCCATCTGGACGAACGAGTTCTGGTACGTGAGCGTGCCGAGCGTCTGCGTGGAGTCGGCGGGGCCGCCGTCGGTGAGGGCGAGCACCAGGTCGAGGATCTTGACCGTCGACATGAAGCCGAGGACCAGCACCACCGTGATGACGGGCTTGAGCATCGGCAGCGTCACCGAGCGGAACGTACGCCAGGCGGAGGCACCGTCGAGCGCTGCCGCCTCGTGCAGCTCCTTGGGGACCTCCTGGAGGCCGCCGTAGAGGATCACCATGTTGAACGGGATGCCGATCCAGATGTTCACCAGGATCACCGAGACCAGCGCCATGCTCGTGCTGGTCAGCCAGGGCGTGTCGCCGCTGAGGCCGATGGTGCCCAGGAAGGAGTTGAGGACACCGGTGTCCTGGTCGAGGATGCGCCGCCAGACGATGCCGGAGACGACCATCGGGACGAGCCACGGCAGCAGGATCAGCGAGCGCAGGATCCCGTTCAGCGGGAAGCGGCGGGTGAAGAAGACGGCGAGGGCGAGACCGATGCAGAACTGGCCCAGGAGCGATCCGACGGTGAAGAGGATCGTCTGCCACAGGGCCTTGCCGAACAGCCCGTCGCTGAAGACGTTGCTCCAGTTGTCCGTGCCGTTGAACGGCGCCTCACCGGTGAAGAACGTGGACGGCGAGTAGTCCTGGAAGCTCATCACGATGTTGCGGACGAGCGGGTAGCCGAAGAACAGTGCCATGAAGATCACGGCGGGGGCGATGAAGCCCCATTGGGCGAGCCGCTTGCGGCGCTCGGCGCGCCGCGGGCTCACGGGCTTCTCGACCGTACCGGCCGAGGGGGCCTCCGGGTCGGCCCGCAGCGCGGCGGCGGAGGCTGTGGTGGATGACATCGTTCGGTACCTCAGTTCCCGCTCGTGACCTGCTGCTGGGCACGCTTCAGAGCGGCCTCGCTGGACTCGCCGGTGAGGGCGGACTGGAAGGCGCTCTGCAGGGCGAGCGACACGGACGACCACTGCGCGCCGACTTTTGCCGTACGGGAACGGGCCGTCGAGACCTGTCCTGCCAGGGCCGCCAGCTCCGGGGCCTTCGTGCGCCACACGGCGGCGGCCTCGGTGTTCGCCGGGACCATCCAGCTGTTCAGGGCGTAGGTGATCTGCTCCTGCTCGCCCGCCATGCAGCCGATGATCTCGGCGGCCATCTTCTCGCGCTCGCTGTCACCGGTGTTGGGCACGGTCAGCACACCGCCGCCCAGCGGCCCGACCGAGTCGTCCCCGGCCTCGGGCACCGGGATCTCGGCGATGCCCCAGTTGAGCCCCTTCTTGGCGTTCAGGCTCTCGACCTGCCACGGGCCGTTGATCATCATGGCCGCGTTGCCGGCCATGAACTGGTCGTTCACGTCCGCCTGTGTCCAGTTGACCGTGGACTTGGAGAGCGAGCCGTCCTTCAGCAGGCCCTTCCAGTAGTCGAGGGCACCGGCGACCTCGGGGCTGTCGAGCTTCGTCTCGTCGCCGCCGTTGGACCACATGAACGGGGTGAACTGGAAGACGCCGTCCTCCGCGCCGCCCGCGCTCAGTGCCAGGCCGTAGCGCTTGCCCTGCGTGAGCTTCTCGGCGGTCGACCGCATCTCGGCCCAGGTGGTGGGCACCTTCAGCCCGGCCTCGTCGAGGGTGTCCTTGTTGTAGAACAGCGCCAGGGTGTTCACCGTGCGAGCGGCCCCGTAGTACGTCCCGTCGTACGAACCGAAGTCGACGATGCCCTCGGGAATGTCCGTCGTGGTCAGCCCGAGGTCCTTGAGCGGTATCAGCCCGCCGGCCTCGGCGAACGTCGGCATCTCGGAGGCGTCCAGCTGGAGGACGTCCGGCAGCGACTTCGACGACGCCATGCGCAGCGCCTTCGTCATCACCTGCGAGGCCGGCACGCTCTGCTGCTCGATGGTGACCCCGAGCTCCTTGCTGCAGCGCGCGAGCGTGTCACCGTCCCAGCGGTGGTACGACTCGTCGGTCGAGGAGTTCATGACGGTGTAGACGTCCTCGTCCCGCTGCTGCCCGCACCCGGACAGAACGGTGCCGGCGACGATCGCGGAGACGACGGTGAGAGGAACGACGATCCGCCTGGTGCGGCGGCTGCGGCCTCGGACCAGGCCGTCCGGGGAAGGTTCTGTCACGGTGGTGCCCTTGCGTGAGAGGGTGGCCGACTCATGGGAACGCTCCCACGAGGGATTCGTCAAGACCGGGCGCGGATTCGGCGAGGCCGCACGCGGGAGGGGCGGGTGTCCCGCGGCGGACCGCCGGACACCCGCGACATCAGCGGACGCCGAGCAGGTGGTCCATCGCGAGCTGGTCCAGGGCCTCGAAGGCCATGGAGCGCCCGGCGGCGGCGTCCACGTCGAACTCCTCGAACGCGGAACGGTCCGCGAGCAGGCCCTTGAGCCCGTCGGCGGCGGTCGGCTGCGCCAGCTGGTCCAGACGGGAGGCGAGCAGCGCCTCCTGCACGGCCGGGTCGGCACGGAAGGCCGCGGCGCGCTCCTTGAGGATCAGGTAGTTCCGCATGCAGTTCTTCGCGGACTCCCACACCCCGTCGATGCCGTCGGTGCGCACCGGCTTGAAGTCGAAGTGGCGGGGGCCCTCGTAGCCGCCCTGCTCCAGCAGGTCCACGAGCCAGAAGGCCTGGCGCAGGTCACCGGCACCGAAGCGGAAGTCCTGGTCGTACTTGATGCCGGACTGGCCGTTGAGGTCGATGTGGAAGAGCTTGCCCGCCCACATGGCCTGGGCGATGCCGTGCGGGAAGTTCAGGCCGGCCATCTGCTCGTGGCCGGTCTCCGGGTTGACGCCGACGAGCTCGGGGCGCTCCAGGCGCTCGATGAAGGCCAGGGCGTGGCCGATGGTCGGGAGGAGGATGTCGCCGCGCGGCTCGTTGGGCTTGGGCTCGATGGCGAAGCGGAGGTCGTAGCCCTGCTCGGTGACGTAGTCGCCCAGGAGGTCGAAGGCCTCCTTCATGCGGTCCAGGGCCACGGGCACGTCCTTGGCCCCGCCGGACTCGGCGCCCTCGCGGCCGCCCCACGCCACGTAGGTCTCGGCGCCCAGCTCGACGGCCAGGTCGATGTTGCGGATGGTCTTGCGCAGCGCGTAGCGACGGACGTCGCGGTCGTTGGAGGTGAAGCCGCCGTCCTTGAACACGGGGTGCGTGAACAGGTTGGTGGTCGCCATCGGGACCTTCAGCCCGGTGCGCTCCAGCGCCTCCTTGAAGCGCGCGATGTGCGTGGCGCGCTCGCTCTCGGAGGAGCCGAACGGGATGAGGTCGTCGTCGTGGAACGTCACGCCGTGGGCGCCGAGCTCGGCCAGCCGCTCGACGGACTCGACCGGGTCGAGCGCGGGGCGGGTGGCGTCACCGAACGGGTCGTTGCCGCGCCAGCCGACGGTCCAGAGACCGAAGGTGAACTTGTCCGCAGCGGTGGGAGTGAAGCGGTCCGACATTGATCAGCCTCTTGTCGACGAAGTCACGGACGGCTGCGCGCCGACCGACCAATTTGTTTGCTTGCAGTACTAATACTCCATCCCGGCGTTGGTTTCCAGACCGTTTCCGTGATGTTTCGTTCACCCGGTGTCAATGTGGCCGATCTGCCGGTCCTGTCGGGGGTTCGGATAATCGGGCAATCCGGTCGCTCCTGTCGTGTACGCGCCCGGCCTCGTGGCATTTGTTTTGTGTACGATCAAAATCGGGAGGACCCGTCGCCGCGTCTGTCGCAGGCGCCCTGACGTCCCGCACCACCGACTTCCGAGACGGCTAAGGACCACCCCCATGAAGTTCACCGACGGCTTCTGGCAGTTGCGCAGCGGTGTGCACGCCTCGTACGCCACCGAAGTCCGCGACGTCCGGCTCGACGAGGACCGTCTCGCCGCCTACGCCGCCGTCAAGCGCGTCCAGCGGCGCGGCGACACACTGAACGCGCCGCTGATCACCGTCGAGGCCCACGCGCCGGCCGAGGGTGTCATCGCGGTGCGCCTCAGCCACCACTCCGGCAAGCGGCCCAAGGGCCCCGACTTCGAGCTCCCGGGCGCCTCGGCGCGCTCCGCGGCCACGGTCCGGACCGAGGGGACCACCGCCGAGCTCACCAGCGGTCCGCTGACCCTGCGGCTGCCCACCGAGGGCGCCTTCGGCCTGGAATTCCTCGACGGCGAAGGCCGCACCCTCACCTCCGCCGGGCGCAAGGGCACCGCGTTCGCGACCGTCGACGGCGGCGGCCACCACATGTTCGCCCAGCTCGCGCTGGGCGTCGGCGAGACCGTCCACGGCCTCGGCGAGCGGTTCACCCCGTACGTCAAGAACGGCCAGACCGTCGACATCTGGCAGGCCGACGGCGGCACCAGCAGCGAGCAGGCGTACAAGAACATCCCGTTCTACCTCTCCTCGCGCGGCTACGGCGTCTTCGTCAACCACCCCGGCAAGGTCTCCTTCGAGGTGGGCTCCGAGGCCGTGGGCCAGGTGCAGTTCAGCGTCGAGGACCAGACGCTGGAGTACTTCGTCATCGCCGGCCCCACGCCCAAGGACGTCCTGGCCCGCTACACCGCGCTCACCGGCCGCCCGGCCCTGCCGCCGGCCTGGTCGTTCGGCCTCTGGCTGTCCACGTCGTTCACCACCTCCTACGACGAGAAGACCGTCAACTCCTTCGTCGACGGGATGGCCGAACGCGGTATCCCGCTCAGCGTCTTCCACTTCGACTGCTTCTGGATGCGCGAGTACCAGTGGTCGGACTTCGAGTGGGACCCGGCCGCCTTCCCCGACCCGGTGGGCCAGATCGCCCGGCTCAAGGAGAAGGGCCTGCGGATCTGCGTCTGGATCAACCCGTACATCGCACAGAAGGGCGCGCTGTACGAAGAGGGCGCCCGCAAGGGCTACTTCGTCGAGACCACCGACGGCGACATCTGGCAGTGGGACAAGTGGCAGGCCGGCATGGCGCTGGTCGACTTCACGGACCCGGAGGCCACCGCCTGGTTCCAGGGGAAGCTCAAGGGACTGCTCGACCAGGGCGTCGACGCCTTCAAGACGGACTTCGGCGAGCGCATCCCCACGGACGTCGTCTGGCACGACGGCTCCGACCCGGAGCGCATGCACAACTACTACACGCACCTGTACAACAAGGCCGTCTTCGACCTCCTGGAGAAGGAGCGCGGCCAGGGCGAAGCCGTCCTCTTCGCCCGCTCGGCCACCGCGGGCGGCCAGCAGTTCCCGGTGCACTGGGGCGGTGACTGCTGGTCCTCGTTCGAGGCCATGGCGGAGTCCCTGCGCGGCGGGCTGTCCCTGTCCCTGTCCGGCTTCGGCTTCTGGAGCCACGACATCGGCGGCTTCGAGGGGACCCCCGACCCGGCGGTCTTCAAGCGCTGGCTCGCCTTCGGCCTGCTCTCCTCGCACAGCCGGCTGCACGGCTCGTCGTCCTACCGGGTGCCGTGGGAGTTCGGCGAGGAAGCGGTGGACGTGGCCCGGCAGTTCACCCTGCTCAAGCACCGCCTGATGCCGTACCTCTACGGGGCGGCGGTCGAGGCCCACCGCACGGGCGTCCCGACGATGCGACCCATGCTGCTGGAGTTCCCCGACGACGCGACCGCCCGCACGGCGGACCGCCAGTACCTGCTGGGCCCGGACCTCCTGGTCGCGCCGGTCTTCACCGACGACGGGCAGGTCGAGTACTACGTCCCCGAGGGCACCTGGACCCATCTCCTGACCGGCGACACCGTCACCGGCCCCGGCTGGCGCCGCGAGACCCACGGCTTCGACAGCCTGCCCCTCCTGGTCCGCCCCGGTGCCGTACTGGCGCTCGGCGCGGACGAGTCCCGCCCGGACGGCGAGTGGCTCGACGACCTGGAACTCCGCGTGTTCGCCCCGGCCAGAACCGGCGACTTCACCCGCACGGTGACGGTCCCCGACCTGACGGGCGCCCCCGCGGCGACGTACCAGGTGGTCCGTGAGAGCGGTGAGGTCCGGGTCACGGCGGACACGGACCGGCCGTACAGGGTCACGGTCGTAGGCTGAGACCCTGTGAGCCGGCCCCTGCCCGGGGGCCGGCTCCTCGGCGCGAAGGTGGAGTCCATGGGTGAGCTGATCCTGATCCGGCACGGCGAGACCGCATGGTCCCGGTCCGGACAGCACACGAGCCACACCGACCTGCCCCTGACGGACCTGGGCGAGCGCCAGGCGCGTGCGCTCGCCCCCGTCCTGGCCGGACGCGACATCGGACTCACCCTCGTCAGCCCGCTGCTCCGTGCCCGACGCACCGCGGAACTGGCCGGGCTGCTCGCCCCCCGCATCACCCCCGACCTGCACGAGTGGGACTACGGGGCGTACGAGGGCGTCACCACCGTCGAGATCCGCGTCACCCGCCCCGACTGGAACCTCTGGACCGACGGCGTCGCCCTCGGCCCCGAGGCGAACCCGGGGGAGGACCCCGCCGAGGTCGGCGCGCGCGCCGACCGGGTCCTGTCCGAGGTCCGGGCAGCGGCCTCACGCCTCGGCGACACCGACATCGTCCTGGTGGCGCACTCGCACTTCCTGCGCGTCCTCGTCGCCCGCTACCTGGGGCTGACCCCGGCGAGCGGCGCCCTGTTCCAGCTGGCCACGGGCGCGGTCTCCCGCCTCGGCACGGAACACGGCAAGCCGGTCATCACGGCGCTGAACGTCGCACTGCCGGAGAGCCTGTACGGGGTGGCCTGCGCCTGAGGGCGGGCGGGCGGTCGCGGAGGGGCGGGAACTTCGCCCCACCATGTCCTGCGGCACCTCAGCCGGATCACGGCCGAGAGAAGCACCAGTCACCCGTCACAGGCCTGCCGTCCATCGTGGCCGCCGCCGTCCTGGCGCTGACCGGCCACGCGGAGGCCACCGCGGCCGTCGGGGTCGCGGGGGCGGGCCGTCGCGGGTGGAGCCCACGTCACGGTGAACGTCCACCGACGGCCTCCCGGCCAGGAGCGACGAGCAGGCCCCGTCAGAGTTCGCCGCGCCCGAGTTCGCCGCGCCCGAGGGCGTCGACGAACGGGGTCCAGCGTGCGGTGGTGAAGATGAGCGCGGGACCGTCCGGGTTCTTGCTGTCGCGGACGGGGGCGAGGCACTGGAAGCCGTCGGCGATCTCGACGCAGCTGCCGCCGTTGCTGTAGGACGACTTGCGCCATCCCACCGCACGCGGATCAGGGTTGGTTCCCATGATTTGCGTGCTCCTTCGCTTCCGATGCGAGCTTGGCCTGCGAGGTTTCCGGCGACAGAGCCAAGGCCCGAGCGAAATCGTATGCGGCTTGGATATCGGCCACCCACCCCGATTCTTCCGTGAGTTGACCGGAGTACGCGCCCTCCGTGTACGCCACGGGCGGAGCGTCCGCGAAAGACATGAGCGAGACCATGGTGTTCATGAAGGGGTGAACCCCCGCGGTGAACGGAAACACCTGAATGACAAGTGGGGATAGGCGAGGGCCGCGTCGGCCAGGCGTGTCAGTTGCGTGGTTATGGAGTCGGAGCCGCCGACAGGTACGCGTAGGGCGGCCTCGTGCAGGATTGCCCAGAAGGTCGGCGGAGCGTGGCGGAACAGCAGCCCGGCACGTTCCATACGTGCGCTGACCTGACGCTCCACAGTCTCCTCGGAGGCCAGCCGCTGGGTAGCGCGGGTCACGGCTTTGGCGTACTCACGTGTCTGGAGCACGCCCGGCACGAGCATCGGCGCGTACCCGCGGATGCTCGTGGCCCTTGCCTCCAGCTCGGCGGCTTCCGCGACATAGTCCGCGACCTTTGACTGCCTGGCCAGCTCAGACGTTCCAGATGCTCGCCGCTGCCCAGCAGTCCGTCCAGCGCGCGGGACAGCTCCACCCGCGGCCTCCGCTCCGCCGCCTCGAACAGGCCGATGTACGTGCCGGAGCAGAACACCCGCTCGCCCAAGTGGTTCTGCGACAGTCCCGCCGCCTCCCGCAGGCGGCGCGGCTCCGCGCCGTAGAAGATGCGCGGGTTCGCGTACGGGTCGAGGTCCTTGGGCTGCGGCATGGTGCGGAACGTAGCGGGTTACCCCGCCCCCGTATGCGTGTATCCGCCCGCGTCACCCGGACGGGTAAGCGTGAACCCGTGCCCCGCGCAGCGTTGGTCCACAACGCGGAATGGAACGGTTCGCTGGACCCTGGTGAATCGACGGACTTCGGTTACGTCACCGCGGGCGGCGCCCCGGACCCCGCACTGGCGCTCGACTGCGTCGTGGGGTGAGTGAAGCGGCCGGCACCCCGCCCCGGGGTGCCGACCGCCGACGGCCACGGCGTGCTGTCCGCGGCGGGCGCGCCGGCCGGAGTGCGCCAGGGGTCAGCGGACGACGTCGAAGACGTTCTTCTGCAGGCCGTTGGCGTACGCCTCGTGCTCGACGAGCTTCAGCTTCTGCGTGTCCTTGTCCGTGTCGCTGAACAGCCGCTTGCCCGCGCCGAGCAGGAGCGGGAAGACGAGCAGGTGGTAACGGTCGATCAGGCCGGCGTCCGAGAGGGCCCGGTTGAGGGACGTGCTGCCGTGGACGATGATCGGGCCGCCGTCGGTCTCCTTCAGCGCGGCGACCTCGTCGAGGGACCGCAGGATCGTCGTCGGGCCCCAGTCCGAGACCAGGGTGTCCTCGGTGAGGGTGGTGGAGACGACGTACTTCGGCATGTCCTTGTACGCGGCGAAGTCCTCCATGCCCGGCCAGACGGGGCTGAACGCCTCGTAGCTGGCCCGGCCCAGCAGCATCGCGGTGGCCTCCTGCTGCTCCCGGCCCTTGATCTCGAACGCCTCGGGGAGGAACTCCACGTCCTTGAAGGTCCAGCCCGAGTTCCGGTACCCCGGTTCCCCGCCGGGGGCCTCCATGACCCCGTCGAGCGAGACGAAGGCGGTGCTGATCAGGGTGCGCATCGAAGATCTCCCGATAACTCGTGTGCTGGTTCCGGCAGGTCCACCGACCGGTTTCGGCCGTTCGTGCGGCTGCCGTACGCGAATTCTGACTGATAGACCACCGGCCTGGCGGAAACTCATCGGTCGCGGGAGGGACCGGTACGCGCTTCCCGGTCGGGCGAGGGCGTCCTGCAGCACGAACGGCCGGTACCTCGCCCCCGAGGTACCGGCCGGTTCCGTGCGGCGTGCCGTGAATCAGGCCGCCTTCTTCCCGAGTGACGTGAGGTGGGCGAAGACGACGACGTTGGCCGAGTAGCCGCCCTTCTTGTCGAAGCGTCCGCCGCACGTCAGGAGCCTGAGCTCCGGACGGCCGGTGGCCCCGTACACCTTCTCGTCCGGGAACTTCTCCTTCGTGTAGGTCTTCACCTTGTCGACGGTGAAGACCGCGGTCCGCTTGTCCGCCCGGGTGACCTTCACGGTGTCACCGCGGCGCAGGACGTTGAGGTTGAGGAAGATGGCCGGTCCGGTCGCCGTGTCACGATGACCGACGAGCAGTGACGTTCCTGCCTCGCCGGGGGACGGGCCCTTGCGGTACCACCCCACCAGTTCGGGCCTGTTCAGCGGAGGGGCACGGAGCCTGCCCTTCTTGTCGAGGGCGAGGCCGGTGACCGGGGCCTCGATGAAGATCGCGGGGATGGCGACCTTCACCGGGCGGGAGTGCACCAGCGGCGCGTGCGAGGCGGGCACCTTCTTCTGCGCCTTGTGCGGTGCCCTCCGGAAGGGCGGCTCCCCGCCGCCCGCGGCGTCGCTGCCGCGGGCGGCGGTGACCGACGAGGCGTCCTCGGGCGAGTCGGAACTCGCCCACACGACGCCGGCCACCAGCGAGAAGGTCACGCACAGGGTCGTCGTGAGCCGGAACGCCCGGCTCGGTCGCCGTCGGCTGCGCGCGCTATGCCTCGTTGCGGGCACGGCGGCGTGCGGATCGGCGCACCATGATCAGCCCGGCGATTCCGGCCGCGCCGGCCACCAACGCGGCCGAGGTCCCGAGGTTCGACTCGCTCTCGGAGCTGACGCCCTCCATGTCCGGGACGCCGCCGCCGCCCGCGGGCACCGCGCCGGACGGCTTGTCGTAGATCTCGGCGGTGCTCTTCCCGGTGCTCTTGTCCGCCTCGCCGCTCGTCGCGGACGAGTCCTGGCTGCCGGCGTCCTGACGGTTGCCGTCCTGACGGTTGTCGTCCTGACGGTTGTCGTCCTGGCCGCCGCCCCGGGCGGGCCGGGAGCAGTCGACCTCGAAGCTCTTGTTCTTCAGGGGGGCCGCCCCGGCCGTCCACGTGAGCTGGTAGGTGCCCTCGGGAAGGAGGTATTCCTGGCTGCGGGCCTTGCCCTGGATGAGCGGGAGGGAGGCAGTGAGCGTGTTCCCCGGGGGCACCGTCGGCGGCTGCTCGATGATCGACCAGGTCACGAACTGCAACGCGTCGAAGTTGTTCGCCACGAGCACGAACTTGCAGACCTCGACCCCCTCGCGCTCGCCACGGGAGTGCCAGCTGACCGAGCGGATGTCGATGTCGCCGCTCTCCCCGAGGGCGAACGCGGCAGGGGCTCCGGCGGTCAGGGCGGCGCCGGCGACGGCCACCGCGGTAGCCACCTTGGTGCCCGCGCGGACGCCACGGGAGCGGGTGGAAGCGGAAATGCGCATGAAGGGCTCCTTCAAGCCGAGATGATTGTCGTACTGATCACCTGATCGCCTAAGAAATGGCATGGATCTTCAGAAGAGTGCGTCGTGACACCATGAAAACGCGCAAAAGTACCCTGACTAGCCGATACCGGTCCCCCGGTCGTGGGAGGCGACGCTTCGTGGAGGCGGGAGAACGCAGAACCGGCCACCCGGGAGCGGGACGGCCCGTCGTGTGCGCGGCGCGCGGGACGGGCCGTCGTGTGCGCGGCGTACGCCACGGTCGTGACGGTGGTGCCCTCCCCGCGGCGCCGGCGTGTGCGAGGGACGCGGCGAGGACGGTGACCGATGTGGGTGCTGCCGCGCGCTCGGTGATCCGCGTCCATGGGGCATGCGGGGCACCACGGCATCGGGGGCGGGCACCCACGGCAGCGGGGGCGGGCCCCCCCCCCCCCCGGGGGGGGCCCCCCCCCCCCCGAAACACGGGAGAGGGTTAACAGGAAGAAAGAAAAAACAGCACCGCACACCCCCCCCCCCC